>DAIOUO010000023.1:0-19589 GCA_036759485.1 Geminicoccaceae bacterium
GCCCCACCCTGGCCACCGAAGATGTAGCGGCCGATCAGGTCCTCGAGGTTGACCGAGGACTGGGTGAAGGTGAGTTCCTCGCCCGGCTTCAACATCCGGTCGTCACCACCCGGCACGAGCGCCAGATATTTGCCGCCCAGCAGGCTCGCGCTCGCCACCGCCGCGGTGCTGTCGGTCGGCAGCTCGAGCCCGGCCTTGACCGAAAAGCGCACGCGCGCCCGGTAGGTGCCCGGCTCGACTTCCTGGGAGAGGACCCGGCCCACCTTGATCCCGGCGATCTTGACGTCGGCGCCGAGCTCGAGGCCGTCGATCCGCTCGAAGCGGGCGACGAGCTCGTAGCCGCCCGGATCGCCCGCCGTGCTGCGGCCGTAGGCCCAGCCGAAGAAGGCGACCGCGACCGCCAGCACCACCGCTCCCAGGATCGTCTCGACCAGGTTGTGCTGCATGCTCCCTCGCCCGACGGGCCGGCCCGGGCCCGGCCTTCGCGGCTTCAGCCGCCGTTGTCGAGCCCCAACAGCGCCCGGGCGAAGGCCCCGGCCTCGAAGGGCCGCAGATCGTCGATCCCCTCGCCCACCCCGATCGCGTGGATCGGCAGGCCGAAGCGGCGGGCGAGCGCCACCACGACACCACCCTTCGCGGTGCCGTCGAGCTTGGTGACGATCAGCCCCGAGACGTCGACCATGCTCTTGAAGATCTCGACCTGGCTGTGCGCGTTCTGGCCCGTGGTCGCATCCAGGACGAGGATGCAGTCGTGCGGCGCCTCGGTGTCGAGCTTCTTGAGCACCCGTACGATCTTCTGGAGCTCGGCCATGAGCGCCTGCTTGTTGTGCAACCGCCCGGCGGTGTCGATCAGGAGTAGGTCGGCTCCTTCCGCCCTCGCCTTCTCGAGTGCCGAATAGGCGAGACCCGCGGGATCCGCTCCCTCCTTGCCGCGGATCACGGGCACGCCGTTGCGTTCGCCCCAGATCTGGAGCTGCTCGACGGCGGCGGCGCGGAAGGTGTCGCAGGCCGCGAGCACGACCGAGAGGCCGGCGTCCCTCGCCTGCTTGGCGAGCTTGCCGATGGTCGTCGTCTTGCCGGTGCCGTTGACGCCGCAGACCAGCACGACCTGCGGCCGGCACCGCGCGCGGTGCGGGATCGGCACGGCGAACGGCTCGAGGATCGAGGCGATCCGCTCGGCGAGCGCGCCGCGCACCTCCTCGTCCGTCACCTCCTTGCCGAAGCGCTCCTTCTCGAGGGTGGCCACGAGCTCGCGGGCGGTGTCGACGCCGAGATCGGCGGCGATCAGCGCCTCCTCGAGCTCGTCGAGCGTCTCGCGGTCGAGTCGGCGGCGGGTGAGCACCCCGGCGAGCCGCTCCTTGAGCGCCCCCGAGGTCCGCGCGAGCCCGGCCCGAAGCCGCCCCAGCCAGCCCATCCGTCCTTCGCTCATGGCGGCCGGAAGGAACCAGAACCCGTCCCGGCTGGCAACGGCAGCGAGCGCCGGCGGCTCAGCCCGGCCCGGGCACGCGGAACACCTCGAGCGCACCCCGGCCCTTGAGCGGCAGGGCCCCCAGTGGCTCGAGCGGCATTCGCCCGGTCAGAGCGGCGGCCACGCCCGTCAGGTAGATCGCCGGTTCGGCGCCGAGCTGGGACAGCCGCGCCGCGACGTTGACGGTATCGCCCAGGATGTCGAAGCGGAACTTCTGCGCGCCGATCAGGCCCGCCACGAGTCCGCCCGCGTGGATGCCGATGCGCAGCGCGAACCCGGGCGGCACGGCGGCGGCCACGGCCGCCATCGCCCGGGCGCAGGCGAGGCAGGCACCCGTCGGGTCGGCGTGCGGTTCGAGCAGGTTGGCGGTGGCGATGAAGGCGTCGCCGGTGCTGTGGATCTTCTCGAGCCCGAAGGGTGCCATCAGATCCTCGAAGGCGCGGACGAGGGCGTCGAGGGCACCCACTACCCGTTCCGGCGACTCCGCCTCGCACCAGCGTGTGAAACCCACGATGTCCGCGAACAGCACCGCCACATGCTCGAAGCGGCGCGGCTCGAGCCGGTCCTTGGCCTTGAGTTCGGCAACCGCCAGCCGCGGCAAGAGGACGTGCAGGAGCGCATCGGCCCGCCGCCGCTCGGCCTCGACCGCAGCCAGGTGGTGCCGCTCGACGTCGCGCAGCCGCTTGCGCTCGAGCGCAGCGCCGATCCGCGCCCTGAGGATGACGCGATCGAAGGGCTTGGCGAGGTAGTCCTCGGCGCCGAGCTCGATGGCACGGGCCACCCGCTCGAGGTCGGTCGCCGCCGAGATCACGATGACCGGGACGTGGCACCAAGCGGGTTCGGCCTTGAGCCGCGCGAGCACGCCCATGCCGTCGAGACGGGGCATCATCATGTCGAGCAGCACGAGGTCGATCGGCTCGGCGGCGACCCGCTCGAGCGCCTCGACCCCGTCGACCGCCTCGCGCAGCTCGTGGTAACCCTCGCGCCGGAGCCGGTGGGTCAGCGTGTAGCGGTTGTCCTCGTCGTCGTCGACGACGAGGAGGACGGGCGCGTTCACCGACCCCCCCGGGCGAGAAGGTCGCGGATCTTGGCGAGCAGGCGCGCCAGCTCGACCGGCTTCGTCTCGACCTCGTCGCAGCCCGCGGCGAGCGCCCGCTCGCGGTCGCCGGGCATAGCGTGCGCCGAGAGGGCGATCACCGGGATCGCCGCCGTCGCGGGATCGGCCTTGAGCCGTCGCGTCGCCTCCCAGCCGTCGATTTCCGGCAGCGAGAGGTCCATGAGCACGAGGTCGGGCGGTTCGGCGGCCGCGGCCAGGAGACCGACCCGGCCGTCGCGGGCGACCCGGACCGTGAAGCCCCGCCGGGTCAGCCGCTGCTCGAGCATGTAGACGTTGTCGTCGTTGTCCTCGACATAGAGGATGGTCGGCATCTCAGATCGCTCCGGGAACGACCGCCGGCGCCGGCTGGCGCGGCGCCGCGAGCAGCCGGCCGATCTCGGCGACGAGCCGCGGACCGTCGGTCGTGGCCTTGGGCAAGACCCGGCGAACCGCGCCGCTGAGGCGAGCCCGATCGGCCTCGCCGAGCTCCGCGGCGGTCAGCACGACGATCGGGATCGCGGCGAACTCGGGCCGGCCGCGGCAGGCGGCCACCAGCTCGAACCCGTCCATCTCGGGCATCAGGAGATCGAGCAGGACCAGGTCGGGCGGCGCCACCTCCATGATCGCGAGCGCCTCGCGGCCGTCGCCGGCGGTCCGCACCGACCAGCCGTCCGCGCCGAGCTGGCGCACGAGCCATGCGCGGACCGAGGGATCGTCCTCGACGACGAGGGCCTGCCGCCCGACGCCCCCCTCGCCCAGGCTACCGACCGGCCGGCGGAGCCGCTCCCGATCGGCCGGTTCGGCCAGGAGCTCGGCGGCCCCGAGGGCGAGCGCCCGGGTGCGATCGTCGCTCGGGGTGACCAGCACCACGGGCACGGTGGCCAACTCGGGGTCGGCCTCGAGCGCCGCCAGGACCGCCCAACCGTCTGGCGACGACATCAGCACGTCGAGGGTGATCAGGGTCGGCCGCAGCCGCCGGGCGAGCGCCAGCGCCTCCTCGCAGCCTGCCGCGGTGACCACATCGAAGCCCGTGCGCTCGAGCTGCCGTCCCAACAGGTCACCGGCGTCCGCCTCGCCGTCGACGACCAGCGCCAGTCGGCGGCCCGTGCCGGACGGCCAGGGCGGCGGCTCGTCCCGGGGCGCCGGAGCCCCGGGCGCCGGTAGCCGTACCGTGAACATCGAGCCCTCGCCCGGCCGGCTCGCGACGGTCACGTCGCCGCCCAACATGCGGCAGAGACGGCGGCTGATCGCCAAGCCGAGGCCGGTGCCGCCGAAGCGCCGGCCATCCTTGCCGTGCACCTGGACGAAGTCGTGGAACAGCACCGCCTGCTGCTCCTCGGTCATCCCGATCCCACTGTCCCTCACGGTGACCTCGAACCAGGTGCCCGTCCCGTCGGCGACCCGCGCCGCCCCGATCCGGACGGTGCCGCGCTCGGTGAACTTGCAGCTGTTGGAGAGCAAGTTGAGCAGGACCTGACGCAGCCGCAGCGGGTCCGCCCGGACCTCGCCGAGATCGCCGGCCGGCACCACCTCGAGCCGGTTGCCGTTCCGTTCGGCCAGAGCCCCGGCAGTGGCCGCAACCTCCTGGATCAGGTCCGCGAGCGGCACCGTCTCGAGGTGCAACTCGAGACGCCCGGCTTCGATCTTGGAAAGATCGAGCACGTCGTCGATCAGGCCGAGGAGGTGCCGGCCGGCCCGGTGGATCCTGCCGAGCGGCTCGCGCAGGGCGGCGTGGCCCCCCTCCTGCGCGTCCTCCTCGAGCATTTCGGTGATGCCGATGATGGCGTTCAGGGGGGTCCGCAGTTCGTGGCTCATCGACGCAAGGAAATCGGATTTGGCGCGGCTCGCCGCCTGTGCCTGGTCCCGCGCCTCGCGCAACGCCGCCTCGGCTCGCTTGAGGCGGGTCAGGTCGAAATAGGTGAGCATCCGGCCGCCGTCCGGCAGCGGCACGACCCGGTACTCGAGGACCCGCCCGTCGGCCAGCCGCCACTCGCGCGGCGCGACCTCGCCCTGCCCGATCTCGGCGACCCTGGCGGTCGCGTAGGCTTCGAAGGCATCGTCCGCGACGTCGTAGATCCCGACCGCGCGGCCGAGCTCGATCACCTCGCGGAAGCCCGGATGGGCGCACAGGGCCGCGGGGTCGAGACCGGCGAGGCGAACGAAGGCCCGATTGAAAAGCCGAACCCGGAGCGCCGGGTCCAGGATCAGGACGCCGTAGTCGATCGTGTCGAGCACGACCTGCCGCTCGCGCAGTGCCTGCTCCTCGACCTCGCGCGCGGTCGACCGGAACACGGCGAGCGCGTCGACCATCTCGCCGATCTCGTCCGCTCCGCGGCGCTCCGGCAGCTCGCCCCGCAGGTCGCCCCCGGCGATCGCCCGCATGCTCGCGCCGAGCGCCAGGAGCCGCTTCGCGAGGCCGCGGTCAACGAACAGCCGGGCGAAGGCTACGAGGACGAGGACGGCGAGGCCGCCGATCGCGATCGCCGCCTGCATCGGACGATCGTGAATGCGCGCTTCGCGGTCGACAGCGTCCTGCAGGTTCAGCCGCAGGCGGACGACGAGGCGGCCGAGCGCCTGATCGAGCGCGATCAGTGCCCGGTCGGCCCCGATCGCCCGCTCGAGCAGGGTGTCGAAGTCGGAAGTTCGGCTCGCGAACGCCGATTCGGCACGGTCGAGCTCCGCCGCGACCGCGACGAAGGCTCGTTCGCCCGCCGCGACGAGAGCCCCCTCCGAGGCCCGCACCGCCGGCGACGTGCCGATGAAGCGGAGGTTCGCCGCGAGCTCGTCGCGCAACCGCGCGCGCCCGCGGGCACCGCTCTCGAGGTCGGAGGGGTGGCGGACCTAGGCCGAGGGCAACTCCTTGACCGCCTCCCGGAGGAGGCGGACCCGTTCGGCAGCCACGAAACTCGCCTCGATCACCCGCTGGCCCGAGCTGATGAAGGCCACGGCCTTCTGCTGCTCGCGGACGAAGCCGGCCACGACAGCGACCTGGAGGACGAGCAACCCCGTCGGCACCGCCATCGCCAGGAGCAGCTTGTTGCGCAGGCGCACGGGGCCGCGGTCCCGGGCCTCAGATGCGCCCCTCTTCTCGAAACCGGGCGAAGATCGCCCGAACCTCGGCATCGGCATCGTCGAGCGCCGCCTCGGCGCTCGCCCGACCGGTGACGACCCGGGCGACGAGCCGCGGCAGCACGCCCCGGGCATAGACCTCGCCGATCGCAACGTTCGAGTAGCCCGGATAGCCGAAGTTGACCGACCAGTCGGGAGAGCCGGCGAGCGCCGCGTACTTGCCGGCGCCCCCGCTGCCCGGATCGGCCGCCAGGACCGCCGCCAGGTCGGGCACGGCGCTGGGCAGGTTCGGCATGTTCTGGAAGCCGCTCGCGAGGAGCCCGTCGCGCAGCGCTCCCGCATGGTCGACGAGAAAGCGCTCGGCGAGCTCGCGATGCTCGGCGAACTTCCACACGAGGTAGGTGTAGAACCCGAACGGCGGCCCGATGCGCCCGAGCGGCCCCTCGGGCATCGGTGCCAAGTGCAGGTCGGTGACGAGCGGCAGCCGCGTGGTCTCGGCCGAGCGGACGATCGACAGGGTGTCGAGGGTCAGCGAGATCTCGCCGCTCAGCATGGAGCGGTTGTTCGAGGCCGCGTCCCAGCCCAGGACCTCGGCCGTCATCGCCTGCGCGAAGAGCGCCTCCACAAAGTGCAGCACCTCGAGCATCGCCTTCGACCGGAGTGCCGGGTTGCCGTCGGCATCCTGCTCGCCGGCACCGAAGGCGTACATGATCGCCCGCAGACTGTGCTCGCCGTTGTGCTCCGGGGCGAGGCCGAGCCCGACCGTCCGGTCGTGCAGGAGCCGGATCCGCCGGCCGCCGGCGAGGATGGCGGGCCAGCTCGTCGGCTCGACCGCGACGCTGTCCCAGAGCGAACGCCGGTAGGTCAGGACAGCCGGCGAGAACGCCCAGCAGAAGCCGACGTGTCGGCCGGTCCTGGGGTTGAAAGTCGTGCGGCGGGCGAGCTCGCTCATGGGGCCGTGGCGCCGCTCGACCTCGGCATAGATCGCACCGTGGTCGATCGCGTGGTCCTCGAGCAGGGCGGGCGGCGACAGGACGATGTCGTGCCCCCGGCCGGCCGCCGCCTCGGCGCGGATCAGGACGTCGAGATCGCCGAGGCCGACGTGATCGACGACCACCTCGACATCGTTGCGGATCCCCCATTCTCGGGCGAAGACGGTATCGAACCAGTGGTCGTAGGACGGAACGAAGTGCTTCCACTGCAGGATTCGCAGCTGCCGGGGCGCAGCGCGTGCGGTGCCGCGGCCCCCGGCGAGCACCGCTCCGATAGCCGAGCCCCGGAGAACCTCGCGGCGGGCGAGGCCGGCACCTGTTCGCTGCGCATGCACCTCTGCTCTCCCTCGACCGAGAGGTCGGCAGGCTCGGCTGCCGACCCCGGGTCAGCGGATCGGCCCGGGCGCCGAGGTTCCGCCTCAGCGGGTCGTGAGCTCGATCCGATAGATCCCGCCGGTCTCGGGTGTCACCCTGCCGGACTGAGCCACCGTGCCGGCGAGGGTCGACAGGGCTCCGGTGCCCCCCAGAATGGTGCCCTTGGCGGCGAACGGCGCGGCCGCGAACTTGCCGTCCCGTGTCTCGACCGTCCAGGTTCCGCTGTACTCGATGAAGGCCTTGTCGCCCGAGCGGGTGTCGATCACGCCCCACACCCGATAGCGGCCGTCGGCGGGAAAGCTCTCGGAGTGCTCGTAAAGGGTGATGGTCGCACCGTGGAAGGCCGGATCCGCGCTCTCGATGGGGTCGACCCGGACCTTCTGGCCGAGCTCGACCCCGTTCGGCAGGCCGGTCTTCACGCCTTGCTCGGATTTGACGTCGCCGAATCGGCTCTCGAGGACGATCGTCTTGCCGACAGCCTGTGCCCACGGTGCCACGGCCAGAAGACCGACGGCCAACAGAATCGATCGCGACATGGTTGCCTCCCTCTCGCCGAGATCTTCGGCGAGAGGGAACAGCTCAACAGAACATGCGGGGGGCAAGTGCCGATATCGACCCGGCATCGCTCGCTCAGGAGGCATCGGCGGGCGGTCGGACCGGCACGACCTCGAGCCGGCCCTCGCTCACCCCCACCACCTCGAGCTGCGCCACCTCCCCGGCCGGCAAGGCTTCACCCCGGAACCGGAAGGGGGCGAACTGGTCGGTGTGGCCGCGGCCGCCCTGTTCGACGAGGCCGCGCACGGTCGTACCGACCCGGCTCTCGAGAAAGGCCCGGAGCCGCCGGGCACCGGCCTCCCGCAGCCGCGCCGCCCGCTCCTTGCGCTGCACCACCGGCACCTGCGGCATCCGCGCAGCCGGCGTCCCCGGCCGCGGCGAATAGGGGAAGACGTGGAGGAAGGTGAGTCCGGCCTCCTCGACGAGCTCGAGCGTGCGGGCGAACATGGCCTCGTCCTCGGTCGGGAAGCCCGCGATCAGGTCGGCGCCGAACACGAGATCGGGCCGCGCCGCCCCGAGTCGGCGGGCGAGCCGGATCACGGTCGCCCGGTCGTGCCGCCGCTTCATCCTTTTGAGGACGAGATCGTCGCCCGCCTGCACCGAGAGGTGGAGGTGCGGCATGAGCCGGGGCTCCTCGGCCAGGAGCCGCTCGAGAAGGGGGTCGATCTCCGCCGGGTCGAGCGAGGAGAGCCGCAGGCGGCGAAGCTCGGGCAGGGCCTGGAGGAGCCCCGCGACGAGATCGCCGAGCCGCGGGCCGCCCTCGAGGTCTTGGCCCCAGGAGGTGAGATCGACTCCTGTGAGCACGAGCTCGGCGAAGCCCGCGTCGAGGAGCCGCCGGGCGCCGGCCACGACCTCCGCCACCGGCACCGAGCGCGATGGCCCGCGGGCGAAGGGAATGATGCAGAAGGTGCAACGATGGTCGCAGCCCCGCTGGACCTCGAGGAAGGCCCGGGTGCGGCCGTCGAAGCCGTCGAGCAGGTGACCGGCGGTCTCCCGGATCGCCGCGACGTCGCCGACCTCGGCGGTGCGCGCCCCGGCCGGCAGCCGAGCGAGTGCCCGCCAGACGGCCGGATCGAGCTTCTCGGCGTTGCCCAGCACGTGGTCGACCTCGGGCATCGCGGCGTAGCGGGCGACGTCGAGCTGGGCGCTGCAGCCCGTCACCACGATGCGGGCCAGGGGATGCTCGCGCCGGACCCGGCGGATCGCTTGGCGGGCCTGCCGCTCGGCCTCGGCCGTCACCGCGCAAGTGTGCAGCACGACGAGGTCGTTTAGCCCGGCCGCTTCCGCGTGTCGGCGCATCACCTCCGACTCGAAGGCGTTGAGCCGGCAACCGAAGGTGACGATCCGCGCGGCCACGGGGCGCCGGCTCAGCCCTGCAGGAGCTCGGCCGCGAGCCGACCCTCGAAGACGAAGGCCGTGGGCCCGGTCATGATCACGGGGCCCTCCCCGTCCCATTCGATCTCGAGCGGGCCGCCGTCGAGGATCACGATGGCACTGTCGCCGACGAGTCCGCGCCGGCGCGCCGCGACCATGGCGGCACAGGCGCCGCTGCCGCAGGCCTGGGTGAGGCCGGCACCGCGCTCGAACACCCGCAGGCGCAGCGTCCGCCCGTCGAGCCGGCTCGCGAAGCCGATATTGGCGCGCTCGGGGAAGATCGGATGGCGCTCGAGCTCGGCGCCGAGCCGGGCGACATCGAGAGCCTCGACGTCCGGGACGAAGAAGGTCGCGTGCGGATTGCCCATGCTCGCGCAAACGGGTCGCGGCAGCTCCGGATGGTCGAGCGGCACCTCGAGCGTGTCGCAGGCGACCGCGAGTGGCACCTCCCGCCAGTCGAGCCGCGGCACTCCCATCTCGACCGAGACCAGCCCGGCCGGCCGGCGCCGGGCCTTGAGCGTGCCGGCGCGGGTCTCGAGCAGGAGCTCGTCGCGGTCGCCCTCGAGCAGCAGGAGCCGGCCCACACAGCGCGTCCCGTTGCCACAGGCCCCGGCCTCGCTGCCGTCGGCGTTGAAGAAGCGCAGCCGGGCGTCGGCGATCTCCGAGGGGCCGATCTCGACGAGCTGGTCGAAGCCCACCCCGCGATGCCGGTCGGCCAGGCGCCGGATCGCCTCGGGCGAGAGGTCGAAGGTCTCCTCGCGAGCATCGATCACGACGAAGTCGTTGCCGAGCCCGTGCATCTTGGTGAAGGCGAGCGAACGTGTCATGGTTCCGAGATAAGGGCCGCGGCCCGGCCGCGCAACGCCGCGCCGGCCGAAAGGAACCGTTTTCGCAGAAGGAGCCGCGACGATGAGCGAGCCGAGCCAGCCGGTGCGAGCGGTGGCGATCGCCGCGACCGACCTGCCGGAGACGAGTACGACCGGCTATCCGGCGCCGTTCCGGGGGCTGGTCGCCGGCCGCCACCGGAGGCGGCTCGGCGACGTCTTCGGGCTCGAACAGTTCGGCGTCAACCTCTGCCGCCTCGAGCCCGGGGCGGCTACGGCGCAGCGCCATTGGCACGCCCTCGAGGACGAGCTCGTCTACGTCCTCGAGGGCGAGGTCGTGCTCGTCACCGACACCGGCGAGACGGTGCTCGGCCCGGGAACGGTGGCGGGCTTCCCGGCCGGCAGTCCGGACGGCCACCACCTGATCAACCGGGGCAACCGCGACGCGCTCCTGCTCGAGATCGGCACCCGCTCCAGCGGCCCCGAGCGGGTCGTCTACCCCGATATCGACCTGATCTGGGAGAGGAGCCGCGGCTACCTGCACAAGGACGGGACGCCCTGGTGAGGGTGGACCCGGCGCCTTGACTCCGGCCGACCCGGCGCGCATCTACGAGCGGCACGCGGCCGGAGGCCGCGGACCAGCAGCGGGATCGTGATCGGGCGCGCACGGGCCTCCCGAGCGGAGCTGTGCGCGCCCTCGGGCGTGCGGATGTTCGAGAACCTCACCGGCCGCCTCGGGCGGGTGCTCGACCGGCTCAAGGGACGCGGCGTCCTCTCCGAGGGCGACGTCGACGAGGCCTTGCGCGAGATCCGCGTGGCCCTGCTCGAGGCCGACGTGGCGCTGCCCGTCGTGAAGCAGTTCGTCGCCGGTGTCCGCGAGAAGGCGATCGGCCAGGAAGTGCTGCGCTCGATCACGCCCGGCCAGATGGTCGTCAAGATCGTGCACGACCGGCTGGTCGAGCTCCTGGGTGGGGCCGGCACGGGCGAGCTCCGGCTCGCGAGCTCGCCGCCCACCGTGATCCTGATGGCGGGGCTGCAGGGCTCGGGCAAGACCACCACGGCCGCCAAGCTCGGCCGCCGGCTCGAGCACCGCGAGAAGAAGAAGGTGCTCCTCGCTTCGCTCGACGTTCAACGGCCCGCCGCCCAGCACCAGCTCGAGGTCCTGGCCCGCCAAGCCGGGGTCGCCTCGCTCCCGATCGTCGCGGATCAGCCGCCGCTCGAGATCGCCCGCCGCGCCCTGGATACCGCTCGGCGCGCCGGCTACGATGTCCTGATCCTCGACACGGCCGGGCGTCTGTCGATCGACGAAGCGCTCATGGCCGAGCTCGTCGCCCTGCGCGACCTCGCTCGGCCGCACGAGATCCTGCTCGTGGCCGACGCGCTCACGGGTCAGGACGCGGTCAACACGGCCCGGATCTTCCACGAGCGGGTCGGGATCACCGGCATCGTGCTCACGCGGATGGACGGCGACGCCCGCGGTGGTGCTGCGCTGTCGATGCGCCAGGTGACCGGCCGGCCGATCCGCTTCGTGGGCGTGGGCGAGAAGCTCGACGCGCTCGAGCCCTTCCACCCGGAGCGGGTGGCGGCCCGCATCCTCGACATGGGCGACGTCGTGAGCCTGGTCGAGAAGGCGGCCGAGACGATCGACAAGGAGCAGGCCGAGAAGCTCGCCCGGAAGATGGCCAAGGGCGAGTTCGACCTCGAAGACCTCAAGAGCCAGCTCCTGCAGCTCAAGAAGATGGGCGGCATGGGCGGCATCCTCGGCAAGCTGCCGGGCATCCAGAAGGTGAAGAAGCAGCTCGACGACGCCAAGCTCGACGACCGGATCCTCATTCGTCAGATGGCGATCATCGATTCGATGACGCGCGAGGAGCGGCGCCGGCCCGATATCATCGACGGTTCGCGCCGACGGCGGATCGCCCGGGGCTCCGGCACCGAGGTCAGCGAGGTCAACCGGCTGCTCAAGCAGCACCGGCAGATGCGCGATCTCATGCGGCAGATGAAGAAGGCGGGCGGCATCGGTGGCCTCAAGAGCCTGTTCGGTGGCCGACTGCCGCCGGGTCTGCCGCCCGGCCTCCTGCCGCGGGGCTGAGCCTTCCGACCGATCGATCCCAGCGAGCGACCCACCCACGACCGAGCAACCGACCAGCACAGAGGACCAGCATGGCCGTCCGTATCCGTCTCGCCCGTGGCGGCGCCAAGAAGCGCCCCTTCTACAGAATCGTCGCCGCCGACGCCCGCGCCCGGCGCGACGGTCGCTTCCTCGAGCGGCTCGGCAGCTACGCCCCGCTCTTGCCCGACGACCATCCGGAGCGGGTCGTGCTCAAGGAGGATCGGATTCGTTACTGGTTGAGCCAAGGTGCCCAGCCGAGCGACCGGGTCCACCGCTTCCTCTTCAAGGCCGGCATCGTGAGCGAGCCGCCGCGCCTCAAGGGCACCGGCAAGAAGGCCGAGGAGCTCGCCAAGAAGCGGGCCGAGGCCGAGGCCAAGGCCTGAAACGACACCCGTGCCCGGCCCCGGCCGCCCCGACCGGCTCGTCCGCCTCGCCGTGGTGACCGCACCGCACGGGGTGCGCGGTGCCTTCCGGCTGCGCTGCTTCACCGAGCAGCCGGAGAACGTCGCGGCCTACGGGCCGGTCTGCGACGAGCGCGGCCACGAACTGTTCGCCCTCGAGGTGCTGCACCGGGTGCCGGGCGGGGTGGTCGCTCGCGCACCCGGCATCGCCGACCGCGACGCGGCGCTCGCCTTGAAGGGCCGCGGCCTCTACGTCCCCCGCGCCCGGCTGCCGGAGCCGGGGCCGGAGGAGTTCTACCTCGAGGACCTTCTGGGCCTCGAGGCGGTCGAGCCCTCGGGCCGCCGGCTCGGCCGGGTGGTGGCGCTCCACGACCACGGCGCGGGCGAGATCCTCGAGATCGAGACCGAGGCGGGCGAGCTCGTGGATCTGCCCTTCACCCGGGCGGTCGTCCCCGAGATCGACCTCGAGGCGGGCCGTCTCGTGATCGTGCGGCCGAGCGAGGTCGTAGCGGAGCGCGCGGCATGAGCGCCCGGCCCTGGACCGCCACCGTCCTCACGATTTTCCCCGAGATGTTCCCGGGGCCGCTCGGTCATTCGCTCGCCGGCAAGGCCCTCGCTCGCGGCCTCTGGCGGCTCGATGCGGTCGATCTCCGCGACTTCGCGACCGACCGCCACCGCACGGTCGACGATGCGCCGTTCGGCGGCGGGGCGGGGATGGTCATGCGCGCGGACGTGATCGCGCGAGCGGTCGACGCGGTGACGGCGCGGGGCGCGCCCGGCCCGCTCCTCTACCTCTCGCCGCGCGGCGAGCGGCTCGACCAGGCCATCGTGCGCGAGCTCGCGGCCGGGCCCGGCTTCGTCGCCCTCTGCGGCCGCTTCGAGGGTGTCGACGAGCGGGTACTCGAAGCACGGCCGTTCCGCGAGCTCTCGATCGGCGATTTCGTGCTCTCGGGCGGAGAGCTCGCCGCCATGGTGCTGATCGATGCTTGCGTCCGTCTCCTGCCGGGTGTGGTGGGCGATGCCGCCTCGCTCGAGGAGGAGAGCTTCGCCCAGGGCCTCCTCGAATATCCGCACTACACCCGGCCCCAGGAGTTCGAGGGACGGCGGGTGCCGGAGGTCCTCCTGTCGGGCAACCACGCTCGGATCCGGGCCTGGCGGCACGAGCGGGCCCTCGAGCTCACCCGCCGCCGCCGTCCCGACCTCTTGACGGCGCCGGCTGCAGCCGCATGCTGCGCGGCCCGCGAGCCCGGCGCCGCCGAGCCCCCGTCCACCGCCTCGTTGGAGCGTGACCCGTCATGAACCCGATCCTGGAGATCGAGCGCGAGCAGATTCAGCGGCTGACCGCCGAACGGCCGATCCCCGAGTTCGGGCCCGGCGACACGATCCGCGTCAACGTCAAGGTGATCGAGGGCAACCGCGAGCGCGTCCAGGCGTTCGAAGGCGTGGTGATCGCGAAGAAAAACCGTGGCATCAACTCCTCCTTCACCGTGCGGAAGATCTCCTACGGCGAGGGAGTCGAGCGGATCTTCCCGCTCTACAGCCCACGCATCGAGAGCATCGAGGTGATCCGGCGCGGCCGGGTGCGGCGGGCCAAGCTCTATTACCTGCGCGGGCGCACCGGCAAGGCGGCGCGGATCGTCGAGCGGCGCGAGGAGCCCAAGGGCGCGGCCACGAGTGGCGGCGCGGCCGAGCCCGCCGCCCAGGAGTAGGCGGGTCGAGGGAGGAGGACAGCCGTGGGCCGCACGCTCTTCGAGAAGATCTGGGACAGCCACGTCGTCGACCAGCAGCCCGACGGCACCTGCCTTCTCTACATCGACCGCCACCTCGTCCACGAGGTGACGAGCCCCCAGGCCTTCGAGGGCCTGCGCGTCTCGGGCCGCAAGGTGCGGCGACCCGATCTCACCCTCGCCGTGCCCGACCACAACGTGCCGACCACCGACCGCCGGCTCGGCATCGCCGATCCGGTGTCGCGCCTGCAGGTCGAGACGCTCGAGAGGAACTGCCGCGAGTTCGGCATCGAGCTGTTCGGCATGAACGATGTCCGCCAGGGCATCGTGCACGTGATCGGGCCGGAACAGGGCTTCACACTCCCCGGCACGACGATCGTCTGCGGCGACAGCCATACGAGCACACACGGTGCTTTCGGCGCGCTCGCCTTCGGTATCGGCACGAGCGAGGTCGAGCACGTCCTCGCCACTCAGACGCTCCTGCAGAAGAAGCCCAAGACCATGCGGATCAACGTCGAGGGCGAGCTGCACGAGGGCTGCACCGCCAAAGACGTGATCCTCGCCATCATCGGCACGATCGGCACCGCCGGCGGCACCGGCTACGTGATCGAGTATGCCGGCTCGGTGCTCCGCTCCCTCTCGATGGAGGGGCGGATGACGATCTGCAACATGTCGATCGAGGCGGGGGCGCGGGCCGGCCTCGTCGCCCCCGACGAGAAGACCTTCGCCTATCTGAAAGGCCGGCCGAAGGCTCCCAAGGGGGCCGCGTGGGAGGCCGCGGTCGCCTATTGGCGCACGCTGCCGAGCGATCCCGGCGCGGTCTTCGACCGCGAGATCACCCTCGATGCCGGCACGATCGAGCCGCAGGTCACCTGGGGCACCTCGCCCCAGGACGTAGTGCCGATCGGCGGTCGGGTGCCGGATCCCAAGGACGCTCCCACCCCCGAGCGGCGCGCGGCGATGGAGCGGGCGCTCGCCTATATGGGCCTCGAGCCCGGCACGCCCATGCAGTCGATCCGGATCGACAAGGTCTTCATCGGCTCCTGCACGAACGCCCGGATCGAGGATCTGCGGCTGGTCGCCAAGCTGGTGAAGGGCAAGAAGGTCGCCCCCCACGTCCAGGCCATGATCGTCCCGGGTTCGGGGCTCGTGAAGCACCAGGCCGAGGAGGAGGGACTCGATCGGATCTTCATCGAGGCGGGCTTCGAGTGGCGCGAAGCCGGTTGCTCGATGTGCCTCGGCATGAACCCGGACCAGCTCAAGCCCGGCGAACGCTGCGCCTCCACCTCCAACCGCAACTTCGAGGGTCGCCAGGGCAAGGGCGGCCGCACCCACCTGCTCTCCCCCGCGATGGCCGCGGCCGCCGCCATCGAGGGTCGCCTCGCCGACGTCCGCCGGCTCGGCTGAGCCGGCGACCGCCTTCCCCGCCCCCGATCCGCTTCCGACCGCGGCGAGCTCGCGGGCGCGGTGCTTTCCCGGACTCCCGGCAAGAGCGTGTCTCGGCCTCGCCCGGCCGGATCTCGACCCCGAAATTCGTCATGATCGATCCGAACGGCGATCAGAAGACCCGTGGATCGTAACGGAGACACGGACCGCCGGCGCGAGGGGAGCGATCCGCAGCGGCCCTGCCGGCCGATGGAACAGCCGCGCCGCTGGCAGGTACGCGGCGAGGAGGCCGGCGGCCTGTCTCGCGATGGCCGCGACCTCGCTCGCCCCGGCCGGCTGGGCCCGAGCGCACCCCCCTCCCGCCGTCGGGGATCAGGTGGCGCGACCGACGGGAGAGTCGTCGGGTGATCCGAAGATCGCGCCCCTCGAGGTGGCAGAGGGCTTTCACGACCCGATCGACGTGGCCCCGGCCCACGACGGTTCGGGTCGCCTGTTCGTCGTAGAGCGGGCCGCCCGAACCGAGATCGCCAACCGGGGCGGCAGCGTCGAGAAGGAGCCGTTCGTCGACCTCGCCTGGGGCGACCCGCTCGGTGGCATCGTCCGGACCCGGTTCGTCCAGGAGGGCGTCTCTGCGATCTCCTTCCGCCCGAACTTCGAGAACAACGGCCGCATCCAACCGAATTGCGCCTCGCCGCTCTTCGACGAAGCGCACCGAAGGGTGACGTCTTCCGGCTCGGCCGGCATCTCTCGGCGCCGCTCGGCGAGGCCCCACACCTCCCAGTCGATGATCCCGACGATTCGTTCTACCGTGACACGGTCCCGCGCGAGAGCCCCTTGGCGAGCGCGGCGGAGCAGCGCGAGCTGGCGCTCTTCGACATCGACGAAAAGAGCTTCGCGGCGCGAACCGTGCCGCTCGCGCGATCGGTCGGACGGCGGGGGCCCCATTCGCCCCTCGCTGGTCGACGACCATGACACCTGCCCCCGCGCGAGGACCGACAAAGGGGGGATCGAGGTCGTCTACGGTGGTGCGGCCGGCGCGCCGAGGAGTTCGAGCGACTTGGTCTTCGTCCCTTCCTCCTGCCGAGGCGGCTCCTCGGCAGGGTTCTTTTCATTCGCCGGCCGCCCGATCGCCGTCGGCGGCTTCCGTCATTGGTACTGCTCGCGCAGATAGTCTGCCCAACCGGTCCGCTTGGCGAATTCGAGCTGGGCATAGGTGTCGATCGTGGTCTCGAAGGCGCGCAGCGAGGCCGGGAACCAGAAGGCGAGCCCGGTCGCCCGCCGTACCGTGGGTCCGAGTGCCATGCTCGCGACCCGGGCCGCCCGCACCGCCTTCACCACTCGCTCGGCCGCGGCGCGGAGAGCTCGCGCCCCCTGCTGGCGACGCAGGAGCGTCATGAAGTCCTCGAGATCGTAGCTGTCCGTGTCGGAAGCGAAGGACTGAGCGCGGGCACGCGCGCGCTGCAGTCGGTCGAAGCCCGCCCGACCGAGCTTTCGGGCTTCGGCCACGAAGCCCGCGAAGGCCTCGGCGATCGCGTTCTCGGTGCGAAAGGCGGCGAGCGTGCAGGGATGTTCGTCCGGCCGCTCTGCGTAACCGGCGCGGAAGGCCTCGACCGCCTGGCGCCCCCAGGCGATGCCGTCGGCCGGCGGGTTCTCGCTCATCCGGCCGAACCATTCGTGATATTCCCAACCGTCGCCCGGCTCGAGGTCCTCGGAGGCCACGATCACCTGCGCGAAGGGGGCGAGCTCGTGGGTGACCTCGACCATGCCGTTGAGGCAGGTGTCGGAGAACAGGAGCGCGACCTTGTCGGTTCGTCCGGCCCGGGCGAAGGCGGCAGCGAGCATCCGTCCGGCCTCGAGGTTGGTGAGCACGCCGGCATTCGTGTCGTCGTGCAGCATGGCGCGCGCCCGTATATCCGCCGAACGGCGGAACGCGCCGAGCAGAAGGCGCCGGGCCCGGAACGAGCGCGGCCGGCGATGGCGCGGCACCGGGGCGAGCGTGCCGAGCCGGCGGGCGAGCAGGAGCTCGTTGGGGTCGTACTCGTCGAACACGCCCGAGCCGTGGTCCCAGAAGCCGATCGCTACTTCGACCTCCGCCGGGTAGGTCACGAGCGCGCGCGCCACGAAGCGGGCGAGTGTTTCGGGATCGCCCGTGTCGATCTCGCCGAGCTCCTCGACCACGCGCCTGCCGGTGCGCGGCGTCCATTCGATCACTTCACCGCCACGATCGGCCCGGTCGACCAGCGCGAGGACGGCGAAGGGCCCGCGATTGCCGGCCGCCATTTCGTAGAGGTCCTCCTCGACATAGGCCGAGAGATTGTTGTCGCCGCCGAACAGCTGGACGACGACATGGGTGACGCCACGGTCGTGAACGGGGAAGGGCTCGGGCGTAGGCATGGGGAGACCTCCGGAGCGGACATGGGATTCGAGGTCGACATTAGTATTATAGTCCGCTTCCTCAGACATTCAACCTATCATCGATCCCCCCGAACCGCTGGCCCCGGCGGCCGCGCGGTGGTAGAATTTTTTTTCAAAAGCCCGGAATGACCGATGGCGCGTGCGCCGAAGCCTTCTTTCGGTGCGTGGGCGACGCGGCTCCGGTCCCGGCCGCGGGGACGGTCGGTCCGGCCCTCGGACTTCGTGCCCGCGTTGGTGGCGCTCCTGCTCGCCGGCCACGCCGCGGCTCTCGAGCAGACGGCGATCACCGGCGCCCAGAACGGGTTCGGGGTCCTGCGTGGGCGCGGTCACGAATGCTTCGCCATCGTCCCTCGCCACGTGGTCGAGGGCTCGGCGCGACTGCGGGTGACGACCGTCGACGGCGTAGAGGCGCCGGCCCGAATCGAGCGCGAGTACACCGCCGACCTGGCCGTCCTGCGGATCGAGCCCGGCCTCGCCTGCCCGGCGGGTTTCGAGGTCCCTGCCGAGCTGCGCTCGCTGCTTCGGCCCGGACGGCGCGGGGTGGTCGCGTCGATCGGTCCCGGCGGTGCCGTCGAGAGCCGTTTCGTCCTGATCGACTGATCGAGCGCTGGGACGACGATACCATCGAGTTCCGCCCCGAATCGGCGCGCGACGCGATGCGACCGGGGCTCAGCGGTGCGCCGCTCCTGCTCGACGATCGGCCGGCCGGGATGGTGATCGAGGTCGACATCGGGAACCGCCGGGGCCGGGCTCATCGGATCGACTTCGTCGCCCACACCGTCGCCCGCTTCTTCGACCGCGGCGATCCGAGCGAGCCGGTCGCGCGGCATCCCTGGGACGGCCTGTGGGTCGCGCCGGACATGAGCGTCACCTTCCGCGTCAAGGTGCGAGGCCCCGACCGGGTCGATCTCCTCGCCTTGCGCCCCCGCGACACCTTTACCTGCGGCCTGCTCCGGGGAGGTCCCGCCTGCCTGCCGGCGAGCGAGGGACCGGAGAGCCGCTACGGCGAGATCCGCGTGCGCGAGGGCCGCGCGAGCGTGGACGGGCTGTCGATCGCCTACACCGAGACCCGTGCCGAGATGACGCCGGAGCCCTGGGCTGGTCCGGGCGTCGCCCCCTGGCCCGATCCGGGTCTCGCGCCGTGGCTCGCACCGAATCCCTGGGGCGGCCAGCCGGCGGCGCCCGGCCCCGACCGGTCGGGCCAGGAATTGTCGGCACCGGGTCGCCTCCGGACGTTCTCCCTCAATTTCCGCCTGGAAGCCCGGCGCGAACCTCCAAATCCGTTCGATCCGTTCGGGCCGCCGATCGCCTCCGCTTTCCTGGTCGAGCACGATCGGGCTTGGCAGCCCCTGCCGGGCGGTTCACGCGCCTTCCGGCTGGCCTGGCTCGGGGAGTGAACGGATGGCCGCCCGCGCCGGCTCGATCGACGGGCGGCCGCCACGGCGACGCTGTCCCCTCCCGCCCCTGCTCGGGCTCCTCGCTTCCGTATCGGCCTTGGAGGCGGCCCCGTGGGCGACGGCGGCGGAGATCGTGGCGGTCACGCTGCACGAGGAGAAACGCGAACGTCGCCCCGTGTCGGGTCGACCGATCGTCGGTGTCGTCCTGCGACCGGCCGGAGGAGCCCTTCCGCAGTCCGCGGGGCGACTCTCGGTCGAGCTTCCGCCGGCAGCCGGCCTCAGGCTGTGCGGTCGGATCGAGAGCCGTGACGGAAGCTACTTCGCCTGGTTCGACGAGCCGGCGGGCGGCCGCGCGGGGCCGATCGTGCTGGAGCTGCGCCGGCCCCGGCCCCTACCC
>DAIOUO010000024.1:0-5222 GCA_036759485.1 Geminicoccaceae bacterium
GCGAGCAGCGCCCGGAGCTGGCCGACGGCGCGCTCGAGGGCGGCGAGCTCGAGGCGCCGCTGGGCGATCTCCTCTTCGGGTGTGTCCTGGGCCGCGGCCGGCCGGGCCGCGAGGTTCGCCAGCAGCAGGAGGAGGAGCAGGAGCCGTCCGAGCCGAGAGGGGAGCATCGAAGCCTCCGTGCACGAAGGGCCCGCGGCGCCGGCCCGGGCCCACGCGCAGGATTAACCGAGTGTCGGACCGGTCCCCTAGCGAGCAACGGGCGAAGCCGTCCGCGGCCGAGCCTCGACCCACGGTCGAGCGGCGCGTCGTTTTCTCGGGCGGTCAAAGGCTTGTTCGTGGCTGCTCCGAACGACCGGCGGCTCGGCCGTACGCTCCCTTGCGCACCCGGCTACGCGCCACTGCGCGCGGCGCCGGGTGCCGCGGCCCGACGCGCCCGGCTCGCCAGGACGACGGGCAGACCGAGGGCGAGGCCGACGGCCGAGGTCGCGGGGCTCGGTGCGATCAACAAGAGCGCGGCCAGGGCCGCGGCGATCCGGGCGAGCGGGTCGAGGGGTGCCAAGAGAAAGCCCGTGAGCGCCGCAGCGAGCAATCCGATGCCGACCACGCAGGTCGCCAGCGTGAGCACGAGCTCGGCCCAGGAGAAGCCGGGCAGCACGAGCAGCATCGAAGGCGCGTAGACGAACACGAAAGGCACGAGCGCCTTGGCGTTGCCGAGCCGGAAGGCCACGAGCCCGGTCCGGAACGGATCGGCACCGGCGATGCCGGCGGCTGCGTAAGCCGCGACGCAGACCGGCGGAGTGAGGTCGGCGAGCACCCCGTAATAGAGGACGAAGAGGTGGGCGGCGAGCGGCGGGATGCCGAGCAGGACCAGGGCCGGGGCGGCGACCGCGGCGAGCACGATGTAGAGGGCCGTGGTCGGGATCCCGCAGCCCATGATCACACAGGCGATCGCGATGAAGAGGAGGGTGAGGAACCGGGTCAGATCGACGGTCTGGATCGCGCCGAAGGAGAGCGTCGTCACGATCGGCTCGATGTCCTCTGCGAGCTGGGCCGCCGACTGGGTGACGGCGAAGGAGACCTTGAAACCGACACCCGAGAGCGTGATCACCCCCACGAACATGCCGACCGCGGCGGCCGCGGCACCGATCGCGATCGCGTAGCGCGCCCCGGTCGCGAAGATGTCGATCACCATCGGCAGCGTGAGGCGCTTCCTGGGGTTCAGGAGGCCCACGAGGAGCGCGCTCGTGGTTCCCCAGAAGGCCGCCCGGGTGGGCGTGTAGCCCTCGAGGAGCACGCCCACGAGGACGCCGAGCGGCAGGAGCGTCGGCCAGCCCTCGGCGAGGACGCGTCGCACGCTCGGGATCTCGGCCTCGGGCAAGCCTTTGAGCCCGGTCCGCTTCGCCTCGAGGTGGACCATGAGGAAGACCGCGAGGAAATGGAGAGCGGCCGGGATCGCCGCCGCGATGCAGATCTGGAGATAGGGAATTCCCAGGAACTCGGCCATCACGAAGGCCGCCGCCCCCATGACCGGCGGCATGATCTGCCCGCCGGTCGAGGCCGAGGCCTCGACCGCGCCCGCGAACTCCGGCCGGTAGCCGACCCGCTTCATGGCCGGGATGGTGAGGGAGCCCGTGGTCACCGTGTTCGCCACCGAGCTTCCCGAGATCGAGCCGAACAGGGCCGAAGAGAGGACCGCCACCTTGGCCGGACCGCCGGCCTGGCGGCCGGCCATCGCCGCGGCGAGGTCGAGGAAGAGCTGGCCGAGCCCCATCCGGGTCGCCACCACGCCGAAGAGCACGAAGTGGAAGACGATCGTCGACATCACGACGATCGGCAACCCGAAGAGGCCCTCCTGAGTGAGGTAGAGATGGCTCACGAGCGCCGGCCAGGTCGAGCCGGCGTGGGCGAACAGGCCGGAGAGCCGATGGCCCTGGAGCGCGTAGAGGAGCGCGCCCGCGACGATCAGCGCCAGAGGCCATCCCATGGCGCGGCGGGTGAGCTCGAGCACGAGCACCATCACCGCCGTGCCCATGACGAGGTCGAGCGGCGTCGGGTTGCCGATCCGGAAGGCGAGATCGGCGAAGGTCAGGGGATAATAGGCGACGGCCGTCGCCCCGAGGATCGCGAGCCCCCAATCGTAGAGCGGCACACCGCCGGGCCGCCACGGGGAACGCGCCGGCAGGGCCGCGTGCACGTGGCGCGAGGCGCCGTGGACGAGGAAGCCGATCGCCAGCACGAAGCCCAGATGGGTGGCCGACATCACCTGGGTCGCGGGCTGGCCGAAGCCGGCGGTCCACCAGTGGAACAGCCCCATCGCTACGAGCAGGAGGCGGACGATCGGCTTCGCGGGCGGGGTGAGCGGCCGGAAATGCAGCTCGGGGTCGTATCTCTCCTCGAGCCGCCGCGCCCGCTCGAGGTCGAGCGCGGCGGGCCCGGCCGCGCGGGCACGTTCGACGCCGCCTGCACCCGTGCCCGACGACGCGGACCCTTCCGCAGGCGCCGGTCCGCCCGAGACCGAGGGCTGCGGTGCGCCCGGGGCGGCCGGACTCGCTCGCGGCGCACTCACCGCCGCCGGCTCCGCCGCCGCGGGGCGCTCACCCGCGCGCTGCCGCCGATCGGCCTCACCTCGGCCGATCCGGCACACGCTCGGCTCGGCCGATCCCGCTCACTTCAGGAGGCCGGCCTCGCGGTAGAAGCGTTCGGCACCCGGATGCAGCGGCAGGCTCACCCCGGCGAGCGCGGTCGCCTTCTGGATCGCCTTGCCCTTGGCGTGGCCGGCATCGAGCAGAGCTCGGGTGTTGTCGTTCCAGAGCGCCTTGGTGACCTCGTAGATCAGCTTCTCGCTCTGGTCGGCGGAGGTCAGGAGCTGGGCGCCCACGGCCACGGTCGGCACGTCCCGGTCTTGGCCCTTGTAGGTGCCGGCGGGGATCGTGGCCTTGGCCCAGAACGGCACTTTCTGGACGATTTTGTCCTGCATCGCCGGCTCCACCGGGAGGATGCGGGCGCCGGCGGTGGCGGCGAGCTCGGTGATCGCGGCCGCCGGATATCCGACGATGATGAAGGAGGCGTCGAGCTGGCCATCGCGGACCCGATCGGCGGCCGGCCCGGGCTGCAGGAACTCGGGCGTGAGGTCGACGTTCTCCTTGAGCCCGTAGGCCTCGAAGAAGAGCCGGGCGCCGATCAGGGTACCGGAGGCGGGCGGACCGAAATTGACCCGCTTGCCCTTGAGGTCCTCGATCCGCCCGATCTTCGAATCGGCGCGGGTGTAGACGTGGACGTGCTCGGGGAACAGGTTGGCGATCACCCGCAACTTCTCGAGCCGCGGCTTGCCCTCGAAGAGACCCGTGCCGGTATAGGCCCAGTGCGCCACGTCGGACTGGGCGATCCCGGCCTCGAGCTGACCCGAGACGATGCCGTTGACGTTGGCGACCGAACCGTCGGAGGTGACGGCGGTGGCGATCAGCCCGGGCACCCCGCAGGAGCCGCCCTTGTCGCAGGGCCGCGAGCCCGGCGGGTTGGAGATCGCGGTCGCGATGATCCCGCCCACGGGATAGTAGGTGCCGCCGGCCCCGCCGGTGCCGATCCGGAAGAAGCTCGGCTGCTGCGCCGCGGCGGTGCCTCCCGCGAGGGCGGCGGCGACCGCCACGAGGGCGGCGATCGAGGTGCGACGATCCATCCCCTTCCTCCCTTCCACCATGCTCCGCTCGCCGGCCTCGACGAGGATCGGCGATGCGCGGGCCGGCATTGCCGAGCATGCTCCGCGCCTGCATAGACGGCCGAAGGTCGACCGACAACCAACGGGAGGCGGCCTTGAGCGGTCGGACGCGGATCGAGCGGGTCGAGTTGCACCTGTTCCGCTTCGAGGTCGAGGACCTCGCGCTGCCCGAGCACGGTGCCGCGGGCGTCGGCAACGTCGAGTACCGCGAGGGCGGTCGGCTGCCGATGACGCGCTTCGCGGTGACGATCGACACGGCGGACGGGGCGCGCGGCGAATACGTCACCCACTGGGTCGGGACCGCCTCGACCTTCGGCCAGGCGCTGATGCTCGCCCCGCACCTGATCGGGCGCGACCCGGATGCGCGGGAGGCGATCTTCGACGATCTCAAGCGCGAGGTCCGGGCCTACGACCACATGGGGCACGGGCCGCTCGACATCGCGCTCTGGGACCTCGCCGGCAAGCGGCTCGGCTGCTCGATCGCCCGCCAGTTGGGCGCCTTCCGCACGAAGCTGCCGACCTACGCCTCGACCTACCACGGCCAGGAATCGGGCGGCGGGCTCGATCGGCCCGAGGCCTTCGCCGACTACGCCCGGGCCTGCAAGGAGAAGGGCTTCAAGGGCTTCAAGATCCACGGCTGGCACGACGGCGACGTGGGGCGCGAGATCCGCACCCTCGAGGCGGTCCGCCGGGCGGTCGGCGACGGCTTCCGGATCATGATCGACCCGGCTTGCGAGATCCGCACCTGGATGGAAGCGCTCGAGCTCGGCCGTGCCTGCGACGCGGTCGGCTGCTTCTGGTACGAGGACCCGCTGCGCGACTGCGCCACTTCGATCGAGGCGCATCGCCGGCTGCGCGAGCGCCTCTCGACCCCGCTCCTGGTTTCCGAGCACGTCCGGGGCATCGAGGCCAAGGCCGCGTTCCTCTTGGGCGGCGGCTGCGACATGATCCACGCCGATCCCGAGTACGACATGGGTATCACCGGGGCCATGCGGCTCGTCCATCTCTGCGAGGCCTTCGGCCTCGACATCCAGTTCCACGCCTGCGGCCCGGCCCACCGCCACGTCATGGCCGCGACCCGCAACACCCACCTCTACGAGATGGCGCTGATCGGCCCCGGCATGCGCAACGCGGTCCCGCCGGTCTACCTCTGCGGTTACAGCGACCAGGCCGAGGACCTGCCGGCCGACGGCTGCGTGCCGGTGCCGGACGGTCCGGGCCTCGGCGTGACCTACGACTGGGACTTCATCCTTCGCAACCGGATCCAGCACCACGTCTTCGCTCGAAGCTGAGGGCCGCTGCCGGCTGGCCCGCCGCGGCCCGCGGCGCTAGCATCCCCCGGTCGGAGGGGAACCATGCCGCAGACGGCCGAGCGCGCACCGATCCTTCGCGACGTCGACGACTTCCTCGCCTGGGCGGAGAGCCGGCCGGAGCGCTGGCAATTCGTCGAGGGTCGGCTCGTGATGATGGCCGGCGCCTCCGATCCGCACGACTTCCTGACGGTCAA
>DAIOUO010000024.1:5232-19515 GCA_036759485.1 Geminicoccaceae bacterium
CAACACGATCCTCGCCTCGGGCAAGCGGCTCGAGGGTAAGCCCTGCCGCCCGCACGGGCCCGACCGTGGTGTCCGGATCGGCCGGCGGAATTTCTACCTGGCGGATGCGAGCGTGAGCTGCCGGCGCGCCGATGGCACCTTCCCGAGCGAGCCCGTGCTCGTGGTCGAGGTCCTCTCGGCCGGCACCGAGCGCGACGATCGTGGTGTGAAGTGGCGCAATTACCAGACGCTGCCGAGCCTTCGGCACTATCTGCTGCCGAGCCAAGAGGAGCCGGTCGCCGAGCTCTTTTCCCGTGGGGAGCGGGGCTGGACCTACACGCGCCACGAGGGTCTCGATGCCGCGGTACCGCTCGAAGCCCTCGGGATCGAGCTGCCCCTCGCCGAGCTCTACGCCGACATCGTGTTCCCGCCGCGGGACGAGGCCGCGGACGCGGCGGTGGAAGCACCGCCGCCGGCGGCGATCTGAGGCGCCGTGCTCGCCTACGTGCTGCAGCGGCTCGGCCAGGCGATCGCCGTGATGCTGGTGGTGGCGCTCGTGAGCTTCCTCCTGTTCAACTTCGTGGGCGATCCGGTCAACAACATGGTGGGTCAGGAGGCGAGCCAGGGCGACCGGCAGGCGCTGCGCGAGCGGCTCGGCCTCGACGATCCGTTCCTCGTCCAGTTCGCCCGCTTCGTGGCCAACGCGGTGCGCGGCGAGTTCGGCATCTCCTATCGGCTGCAGCGGCCGGTGGCGCAGCTTCTGGCCGAGCGGCTGCCCGCCACCCTCGAGCTCGTCCTGGTCTCGGCACTCCTCGCCCTCGCGCTCGGCATCCCGCTCGGGGTCTATACCGGCATCCACCGCGACGGCTGGCTCGCCCGGCTGTTCATGGCGGTCTCGCTTCTGGGGGTGTCCCTGCCGACCTTCGTGATCGGCATCGGCCTCATCTACCTCTTCGCCGTGACCCTGGGCTGGCTGCCATCCTTCGGTCGCGGCGAGGTCGTCCGCCTCGGCTTCTGGAGCACGGGCCTCCTCACCGTCTCGGGCTGGAAGGCCATCCTGCTGCCTTCGATCACCCTCGCCCTCTACCAGCTCACGCTCGTGATGCGCCTCGTGCGCGCCGAGATGCTCGAGGTGTTGCGCACCGACTACATCAAGTTCGCCCGGGCTCGCGGCCTGAGCGATCGGGCGATCTATTTCGGTCACGCGCTCAAGAACACGCTCGTTCCGGTCATCACGATTACCGGCTTGCAGATCGGCTCGTTGATCGCCTTCTCGATCATCACGGAGACCGTGTTCCAGTGGCCGGGGATGGGGGCCCTGTTCATCCAGGCCGTGCAGTTCGCCGACATTCCGATCATGGCGGCCTACCTCGTGCTGGTGGCCTTCTTCTTCGTGACCATCAACCTCGTCGTCGATCTCCTCTACTTCGCCGTCGACCCCCGCCTGCGGGTCCACGCCGCGGGCCATTGAGCCGGGGCCGGCCGTCGGACCGCCCACGGGGCCGGGTCGGCCGGGCCGACGGTCCGGCTTGACAGGCGCCTCGGGCCGCTCGGACAGTCCTCGGCCGTGATCGTCCGACCCGTGGAGGTTTCCCGGATGCGTCCGAGCGGTCTCCTTCTCGCGGCTCTCCTCCAGACGGTGGCGATACCGGCCGGGGCACGGGCCGACGAGATCGCCGACCAGCTCGAGGCGGCCAAGAAGCTCTACCAGGAGGGCGATCTGGCCGGTGCGGTGGGCGAGCTCGAGTTCGTGCTGCAGGCGCTGCGGGCGCGGTTCGGCGAGGCGTTCCTCGCCACTTTCCCAGAGCCGCCGGAAGGCTGGGTGGTGGAGGCGAACGGCGGCAAGGCGGGTGCCGTCCCGTTCCTCGGCGGGACCAACGTGTCGAAGACTTATCGGCAGGTGAACGGGCCGGGCAAGATCGAGGCACAGCTGTCCACGGGTGGCGGGATGTTGCAGGGCCTCGCCCAGATGTTCGCCAACCCACAGATGCTGGCGATGCAACCGAACGCCAAGCGGGTCCGGATCCAACGCGAGACGGCGACCACGACGTTCGATCCGAAGACGAAGCAGGCGCAGCTCGTGCTCGATCTCGGCGGCAAGGCCACGATCATGCTGCAGGGCACGGGGCTCGCCGGTCCGGAGCCGCTCGTCGAGCTGGCCAATCGCTGGGACCTGAAACAGGCGCGCGCGCTCGCCGGTCTCTGACTCGTCGGCCGGGAGGCATGCCGCCTTTCGAGAGCACGGTTGCACAGGATCCGGCTCTGGCCTAAAGCCGCGGGGGAGAGACGGGGAGGAGGGCGGGCGTTCCGACGGCGCTGCCGCGGTTGGCCCGAGATTTGCTTCCGGACGGGGCGATGGCCTATTTCCTGCAGCAGCTGATCAACGGCGTCGCCCTAGGCATGGTCTACGGGCTGATCGCGATTGGCTATTCGATGGTCTACGGGATCATCGGGATGATCAATTTCGCCCACGGCGAGATCTACATGATCGGGGCGTTCGTCTCGATCATCGCCTTCACGCTGCTCGGCATGCTCGGCCTCTCCTGGGCGCCGCTCGCGCTTCTCCTCGTCCTGATCGTGGCGATCGGCGTCACCTCGCTCTACGGCTGGACGGTCGAGCGGATCGCCTACCGGCCGCTCCGGGGCTCGTTCCGCCTGGCGCCGCTGATCTCCGCCATCGGCATGTCGATCTTCCTGCAGACCTACGTTCAGGTCGCCCAGGGCGCCAAGATCAAGCCCCTGCAGCCGGTGATCACCGGCGGGTTCACCTTCGCCGACGCCTCGGGCTTCACCGTCACGATCTCGTGGATCCAGATCCTGATCGTCGTGCTGACGCTCGTGCTGATGGTCGGTTTCACCTGGGTGATCACGCGGACGCCGCTCGGTCGGGCCCAGCGTGCCTGCGAGCAGGACCTCAAGATGGCCGCACTCTGCGGGGTCGACGTCGACCGGACGATTTCCACGACCTTCGTGATCGGTGCCGCGCTCGCGGCGGTGGCCGGGCTCATGGCCACCCTCTATTACGGTGTGATCGACTTCTTCATCGGCTTCCTCGCCGGCGTGAAGGCTTTCACCGCCGCCGTGCTCGGCGGCATCGGCTCGATCCCGGGAGCGATGCTGGGCGGCCTCGTGCTCGGCCTCGCCGAGGCCTTCTGGTCCGGTTATTTCTCGATCGAATACAAGGACGTGGCCGCCTTCACCATCCTCGTGCTCGTGTTGATCTTCCTGCCGACCGGGATCCTCGGGCGGCCCGAGGTCGAGAAGGTCTGAGCCCCGTGGCGGCCGCGACCGGCGAGCTCGGCCCCCGGCTCAAGGACGCGGCATCGGCCGCGCTCGTGGCGGCCGTCCTCCTTCTGCCCATCCTCGGCATGGAAACCGTGCCCGGGGCGGACGGCAGGCTCACCCTCGACTTCCACTTCCACCTCGTGGTGATCGGCGCGGCCGTCGTCTTCGCCGGCCGGCTCGCTCTCTCGTTCCTGCTGCGCGGCCGGCCGCTGCGGCCGAGCGGGCGCAGCGGCGTCGTCGCCGAGTTCGTGAGCCGGCACGGCACCTGGTTCGGCCTGGCCGGCCTCGCCTTCGCGATCGCCCTGCCGTTCCTGCCCTTCGCCAGCCGCTACACGATCGACGTGGCGACCACGATCGTCATCTACGTCATGCTGGGCTGGGGCCTCAACATCGTGGTCGGGCTCGCAGGCCTGTTGGACCTCGGCTACGTCGCCTTCTACGCGGTCGGTGCCTATTCTTACGCGCTCCTCGCCCACTGGTTCGGCCTCGGCTTCTGGCTCTGCCTGCCGATCGCGGGCCTGTTGGCCGCCACGGCGGGCGTGCTCCTGGGCTTTCCCGTCCTGCGGTTGCGGGGCGATTATCTCGCGATCGTGACGCTCGGTTTCGGTGAGATCATCCGCCTCGTGCTCATCAACTGGCACGAGGTCACGGGTGGGCCGAACGGTATCGCCGACATCCCGCGCCCCACCTTCTTCGGCTTTCCCTTCACGAGGAGCCCCGCCGAGGGCGAAACCGCCTTCCACGAGCTGTTCGGCTTGGAGTTCTCGACCCTGCACCGGGTCGTCTTCCTCTACTATCTCGCCCTCGCCCTCGCCATGGTGACCAATCTCTTCGTGCTGCGGATCCGCAAACTGCCGATCGGCCGCGCGTGGGAGGCGCTCCGCGAGGACGAGATCGCCTGCAAGGCGCTCGGCATCAACCCGACCAACACCAAGCTCACCGCCTTCGCGCTGGGGGCGATGTTCGGCGGCTTCGCGGGCTCCTTCTTCGCCACTCGGCAGGGCTTCATCAGCCCAGAGAGCTTCACCTTCATCGAGAGTGCCATCATCCTGGCGATCGTCGTGCTGGGCGGCATGGGCAGCCAGATCGGGGTGGTGTTGGCTGCGGCCGTCATCGTGCTCTTGCCGGAGGTCGGCCGCGAGTTCGAGACCTATCGGATGCTGATCTTCGGGGCCGCCATGGTTCTCATCATGATCTGGCGGCCCAAGGGTCTCTTGGCCCATCGCGAGCCCACCCTCACGCTCGTCGGTGCACGCGGGGGCGGTCCGTGAGCCGGCCGATCCTCGAGGTGCTGCATCTCACGATGCGGTTCGGCGGGCTCGTCGCCGTCGACGATCTCTCCTTCACGGCTTTCGCCGAGGACGTCACCGCGATCATCGGCCCCAACGGTGCCGGCAAGACCACGGTCTTCAACTGCCTCACCGGCTTCTACCGGCCGACCGCCGGCCAACTCACCTTCCACGGCCACGAGGGCCCGGTGCTGCTCGAGCGGCTCGAGGGGTTCAGGGTGCCGCGCCACGGGCTCGCCCGGACCTTCCAGAACATCCGCCTGTTCGGCGGCATGAGCGTGCTCGAGAACCTCGTGGTCGCCCAGCACAACCGTCTCATGCGGGCCTCGGGCTACACGCTCCTCGGTCTCTTCGGTGCCGCCTCTTACCGTCGTGCCGAGGCCGAGGCGGTCGAGCGGGCCCGCTTCTGGCTCGAGCGGACGGGGCTCCTCGAGCGGGCCGATCAGCCGGCGGCCTCGCTGCCCTATGGCGAGCAGCGCAAGCTCGAGATCGCTCGCGCGCTCTGCGCCGGCCCGAAGCTCCTCTGCCTCGACGAGCCGGCGGCGGGGCTCAATCCGCGCGAGACCGCCGAGCTCGGCGAGCTCCTGCTCGAGCTGCGCGAACGACACGGGATCGCGGTGCTCCTGATCGAGCACGACATGAGTCTCGTCATGCGCATCGCCGACCACATCGTGGTGCTCGACTACGGCCGCAAGATCGCCGACGGCCCGCCGGCCGAGATCAAGCGCGATCCCGCGGTCATCAAGGCCTATCTCGGCGAGACGGAGGAGGAGGAGCTGCCGGCCGAGGTCGCGGCCGATCTCGCCGGCTCGGGGGGCGGCGGCTGATGCTCGAGGTCGAGGGGGTCGTGGCCCGCTACGGCGCCATCGAGGCCTTGAAGGGTGTCTCGATCCGGGTGGGAGCGGGCGAGATCGTGACGATCATCGGGGCCAACGGTGCCGGCAAGTCGACGCTCCTGATGACCATCTGCGGCGATCCGCGCGCGGCTGCCGGCCGGATCCGCTTCGACGGCCGCGACATCACCGAGATGGCGACCTACGACATCATCCGTCTCGGCATCGCCCAGGCGCCCGAGGGCCGCCGGATCTTCCCGCGCATGACCGTGCTCGAGAACCTCATGATGGGGGCGGTCCCGAGCGGCGGCGCCCATTTCGAAGAGGACCTCGAGAAGGTCTTCACCCTCTTCCCGCGCCTCAAGGAACGGCGGAATCAGCGCGGTGGCACGCTCTCGGGCGGCGAGCAGCAGATGCTCTGCATCGGCCGCGCGCTGATGGCCCGTCCCCGCCTCCTGCTGATGGACGAGCCGTCGCTCGGCATCGCGCCGATCCTCGTCCGGCAGATCTTCGAGGCGATCGTGGCGCTCAACCGCGAGCTCGGCCTGCCGATCCTCCTGGTCGAGCAGAACGCCTACCAGGCGCTCAAGATCGCCCATCGCGGCTACGTGCTCGCGAGCGGCCGGGTGGTCATGCAGGGCACGGGCCGCGAGCTTCTGGCCGATCCCGAGATCCGCGCCGCCTATCTCGAGGGCGGCCACTGAGGGGAGCCATGGACCTCGAGACTTTGCTCGGCGGTCCCCCGGGCGTCTTCCTGGGACTCACCGTCGTGCTGGTGGGCTCGGCCGCCTGGCTCACGGGCCGGGCGATCGCCGAGGCCTGGCGACCGGCCGGCCAGCTCCTCCTGGCCTGCCTCGGCCTCGCGATCGCCGCCCGTTTCTTGACCTTCGCCCTCTTCCACGGCCCGCTCCTGTCGGTATCGGGCTTTCTGGTCGCCTACGTCGTGCTCGCCGCCATCGGCCTTCTCGCTTGGCGGGTGACGCTCGTGGGCCGAATGGTTCGCCAGTATCCCTGGCGCTATCGCCGCGTCTCGCCCTTCGCCTACGAGGAGATCCGAGAGCGTTGAAGCGGGATCCGGCCGCTCTTGCAAAGCCCCGAGCGGACACTAGGCTGTCGTGCAACCCTGCCGTGCGTCGGCGGGCTCGCGAACGAGGTTGCACGCAATCAACGGGAGAGCTTCATGAACCGTCTGTTTTCGCTCCTCCTCGGCACCGCGGCGATCGTAGCCCTCGGTGGTGCGGCCCGGGCCGACATCCTGGTCGCCACCGCCGGGCCGATGACCGGCCAGTACGCCAGCTTCGGCGAGCAGATGAAGCGCGGCGCCGAGATGGCGATCGCCGACATCAACGCCAAGGGCGGCGTGCTCGGCCAGAAGCTCGTGCTCGAGATCGGCGACGACGCGTGTGACCCGAAGCAGGCGGTCGCGGTCGCCAACCAGATGGTCAACAAGAAGATCAAGTTCATGGCCGGGCATTTCTGCTCCGGCAGCTCCATCCCGGCCTCGAAGATTTACAACGAGGAGGGGATCCTGCAGATGACCCCGGCCTCGACCAATCCCAAGCTCACGGAACAGGGTTACAAGAACGTCTTCCGCACCTGCGGTCGGGACGACGTCCAGGGCATCTACGCCGCCAACTACGTCGTCGACAAGAAGATCGGCTCCAAGATCGCCATCCTCCACGACAAGTCCGCCTACGGCAAGGGGCTCGCCGACGAGTTCCAGAAGCAGCTCAACAAGCGCGGCGTCAAGGAGGTGATGTACGAGGCGTACAATCAGGGCGACAAGGATTTCTCCGCCCTGATCACCAAGATGAAGGGCGCCGGCGTCGATCTCGTCTATATCGGCGGTTACCACACCGAGGCCGGTCTCATCACCCGCCAGTCGCGCGAGCAGGGCTTCGGCGCACAGATCATGTCGGGTGACGCGCTCGTCGACCAGCAGTACTGGCAGATCACCGGGCCCACGGGCGAGGGGACCCTCATGACCTTCGCTCCCGACCCGCGTGCCAACCCGGCGGCCAAGGACGTAGTCGCCAAGTTCAAGGCGCAGGGCTACGATCCGGAGGGCTACACGCTCTACACCTACGCCGCGTTCCAGATCTTCGCCGAGGCGGCCAACAAGGCCAAGTCGACCGACCTCGACAAGCTGATCGAGGTTCTCCGCGCCAACACCTACAACACGGTGATCGGGCCCATCGCCTTCGACGCCAAGGGCGACATCAAGAACCCCGAATACGTGATGTACAGGTGGAGCAACGGCCAATACGCCCCGATCAAGGGCTGAGCCGTCCACCCTCCTCCGAGGCGGGGCCGGGTCCGGTCGGACCCGGCCCTCGCCGTTTCGGGCCACGGATCCGCGGGGTGGCCCGCTTCCCGGGGGCTGTACGAAAGGGCCGATTTCGACCAGACGATCCGGCGCACCCGCCGGTCGCAGCGCCGGGTGAGCCGGATGCCAGCGAGGAGACGCCGCCTTGCCCATCGTCAACCGGATCGCCGAATTCCACGCCGACATGACGGCCTGGCGCCGACACCTGCACGAGCATCCCGAGCTCGCCTACGAGGAGGTCGAGACCGCCCGCTTCGTGGCGCAGAAGCTCCGCGAGTTCGGCGTCGACGAGGTGCACGAAGGGATAGCCCGGACCGGTGTGGTGGGGGTCATCCGGGGCCAGCAGCCGGGCCCCTCGATCGGCCTCCGCGCCGACATGGATGCGCTGCCCATCCAGGAGCGGACCGGCAAGCCTTGGGCCTCCAAGATCCCGGGCAAGATGCACGCTTGCGGCCACGACGGGCACACCGCCATGCTGCTCGGTGCGGCCCGTCACCTGGCCGAGACTCGCGCCTTCGCGGGCACCGTCCACGTCGTCTTCCAGCCCGCCGAGGAGGGCTTCGCGGGCGCCCGCACCATGATCGAGGAGGGCCTGCTCGAGCGCTTCCCGATGGAGCGGATCTTCGGCCTGCACAACTGGCCCGACCTGCCGCCCGGCCGCTTCGCCATGCGCACCGGGCCGGCCATGGCGGCCGCCGACCGCTTCACGATCACCCTCGAGGGGGCCGGCTGCCACGGCGCCATGCCACATCAGGGCAGGGACCCGGTGGTCGCCGCCGCGGCCTGCGTGCAGGCGCTTCAGACCCTGGTCGCCCGCGAGGTGGACCCGCTCGACCAGGCCGTCGTCTCGGTGACCCGGATCGCCGCCGGCGATGCCTACAACGTGATTCCCGATCGGGCCGATCTCTGGGGGACGGTGCGGACCTACCGGCGCGAGACCCGGGAAGCGATCGAGCGGCGGATGGGCGAGATCGTCCAGGGGATCGCCGCTGCCTACCGGATGACCGGGACGCTCGCCTACGAGCACGGCTACCCGGCCACCGTCAACAGCCCCGAGGAGACGAGCATCGCGGCCGCCGTCGCCGGCTCGCTCGTCGGCGCCCACAATGTCGATGCCGATCATCCGCCCTGCATGGGGGCCGAGGACTTCGCCTTCATGCTCGAGAAGCGGCCCGGCTCCTATGTCTGGATGGGGCAAGGGGGCGGCGAGGAGGGGCGCGTGTGCCACAGCCCGACCTACGACTTCAACGACGAGGTGCTGCCTCTGGGAGCGAGCTACTGGGTGCGGCTCGTCGAGCACCTGCTGCCGCGCCGCTGAGCGGCCCCGGGGCTCAACGTTAACGTCTTGGTGAACAAGCGATAGCCGCTGCGTCCTGGAGGATGCACGGGACCGTCGCGGAGCCGTTGCCGGACCGTAACGATTCTTTAAGATCGGCGGAGGACGCGACGAGGCGCCAGGGTGAGCCGATGCAGCGCGAACGCTATCCCGGTGAAGCCGCCGGCCTCCGCAACTTCCTCGCGGGCCTCTTGCCCGTCGTCCAGCGCGAGCTCGGTTCCGACAGCCTCCTCCTGCACGCCTGCCGGCGGGCGCTGCGCAGCGGCTCGCTCGCCGACCTGCGCCGCGCGCGGCAGATGTTCAACCTCCTCCCGCGCGAGCGCAAACGGGCGCTCTCGAGCGGCCTCGTACGGGCGGGGCGGGAGGCCCGCGGCGGCGACCCCGCCGTCGACCGAGGTCCCTGGATCCCCGTCGAGGGCGGGGTCTGCAGCGGTTCGCGCAGCAGGCCCCGGGTCGGGCTCGGCGAACCGGGGTCCGGGGTCGGCGAAGGGCTGCGCGTGCTGATCCGTCCGGGGACGCTGCCGAGCGTGGCGGCCGGCACGCTTCGCCGGATCGCCCATCTGATCGAGGGTGACCGGCGGCTCCTCTCCGAGCGCTTCTGGTTCGGCCGCAGCCGCGACGCGGGCGGCGAAGGCTCCTCCTGAGCCGCCCGCCCCCGTCCTCACTCCGCGAGCTCGCCGAGCTCCTCGAGCGGCACCTTGCGCGGCGTGGGTGGCATGCCCTGCTCGGCGCGCGCACGGGCCACGGCCTCGTCGAGCTCGCTCTGGCTGCACAGGCCCAACAGCACGGGATCGCGCGGCCGAATGTCTTGGCTCTTCCAGTGCGTGCGGTCGCGAACCGCCTGCACGGTCGCCTTGGTCGTGCCCAACAGCTTGCAGATCTGCGCGTCGCCGAGTTCGGGATGGTGGCGCAGCAACCAGGCGATCGCGTCCGGCCGGTCCTGGCGCTTCGAGAGCGGCGTGTAGCGCGCGGTCTTGCGCTTGGCCGGCTTGATCGTGGCGGCCACCGACTGGGCCATCCTGAGGCGAGCCTTGGGATCCTTCTCGCAGCGCGCGATCTCCTCGCGGGTGAGCGTCCCGCTCACCGTCGGGTCGAGCCCGCGCACGCCCACGAGCACTTCGCCGTCGGCGATGCCCTTGACCTCGAGCGGATGCAGGCCCGTGAACTCGGCGATCTGGTCGAAGGTCAAGGCGGTGTTCTCGACCAGCCAGACCGCGGTGGCCTTGGGCATCAGGGGACGTTCCATCGCGTACTCCTCCAGACGACGGCAGCCGGCCGCCGCGCCGCCGCGGCCGGCGAGCAGAGCCGCAGATGCGGGCCTCAGTCGGGCACCGGCACGGTGTAGTTGAGCGGTAGCCGACCGCCGTCGATGTAGACGATCTGACCGGTGATATAGCTCGCCTCCTCGCTCGCGAGGAAGAGGGCGAGGCGCGCCACCTCGGCCGGCTCGCCGAGCCGCCCCATGGGCGTGCGCGACAGGATCCGCCGGCGGGCCGCCTCGTCGGCCATCACCTGGCGCAACAGATCGGTGGCGATCGAGCCCGGGCCGATCGCGTTGACCCGCACACCCTTGTCGGCGAGCGCGAGCGCCATGGCGCGGGTGAGCTGGTGCAGCCCGCCCTTGCTCACGACGTAGGCGAGCTGGTTGGGGATCGCGAGCAGGCCGTTGACGCTGCCCATGTTGACGACGGCGCCGCCGCCCCGGGCGACCATCGCCCGCGCGGCCGCCTGACCCACGAGGAAAGCGCCCTTGAGGTTGACCGCGAGGACCGCGTCCAGGTCCTCCTCGGTGAGCTCGAGGATGTCGCCCGCCTTGAGGATGCCGGCATTGTTGACGAGCACGTCGAGCCGGCCCGTCCAGTCCAGCGCCGCCTGGACGAGGGCGCGCGCATCCGCCGCTCTCGAGACGTCGGTCGCCACGAAGCGGACCGTGCGACCTTCGGCGCCGAGCCGCACCGCCGCCGCTTCGCCCGCCTCCCGGTCGATGTCGGCCAGCACCACGGAAGCGCCCTCGGCGGCGAAGGCCTCCACGCAGGCGAGGCCGATCCCACGGGCCCCGCCGGTCACGATCACCGTCTTGCCGGAAAAGCGCATGACCGCCTCCACCGCCCTCAACCGCCGGCCGGCACGAGCTTCCACACCTTGCCCGTCGTGCCGAACGGTCCGAGCTGCTCGTTGGTGAGGAGATAGAGCTCGCCCGCCGCGTCGCTGCCGATCCCGAGCATGCGCCCGTCGAGCTCGAGCAGCCGCTCGACGCTCCAGGGCCCGTCGCCACCGACCGGCGGGCTCGCGAGGAAGAGCTGACCCGAGGCGTGGGCGAAGCTCCGGCTCCAGTCGCCGAAGACGAGCCTGCCCGCGAACCCGGGCAGGGTGCCACCGCGATAGACCCGTCCGCCCACGACGGCGCTGCCCACCCCGGCGATGCCGAGCCCCTCGCCGAAGCGTTCGACGCTCATGTTGGGGTATTCGACGATCGGATCCCGCAGAGGTTCGCCCAGCGTCCCGGTCGCGGGACAGGTGGGGGGCGGAGCGGTGGGTCGCAGCCGGTCGAAGCAGTGCGAGCCCTCCTTGATCGCCCAGCCGAAATTGCCCGGCCGGTCGACCCGGTAGATCGCCTCCCAGAAGGTCTCGCCCGGAGCGGACACCAAGAGTGCCGCCCCGTCGAAGACGAGCCGGTAGGGGTTGCGGAACCCCCAGGCCCAGATCTCGGATCGACCACCGCCCGCGCGGAACGGGTTGTCGGGCGGGATGGCGTAGGCCGATATCCCGTGGTCGACATCGATCCGCAGGATCTTGCCGAAGAGCGCCTCCGTGTCTTGGGCGAGCAGGTCCCAATGGGCGAGCCGTTCGGGGACCGCGAAAGCGTCGTGCAGTACCTCGGGGCCGACCCCGTGCACCCCGCCACCGTCGCCCAGGCCTACGTAGAGGAAGCCGTCCGGACCGAAGGCGAGGCCGCCGCCCATGTGCTTGCGGCTCGGCCAATCGAGCTCGAGGAGCGTCCGCTCGGAGGCGGGATCGACCCGGTTCGGATCGTCGGCCCGCACCGTGAACTCCACGAGCCGCCGCGTGTGGTTCCAGTCCGGCGGCGCACCCGGTCGCAGGGGTGCGGTGTAGGTCGCGTACAGCCGACCGGTGCGGGCGAACTCGGGGTGCGGTGCGAGGCCCAACAGGCCACGCTCCTCGAAGCCCTGGACGAGCGGTAGGATCCGCCCCCGCAGGTCGAGGAAGGGCGGGTCGGCGAGCCGGCCATCGGCACCGATGAGCCGGACGAGGCCGGTCTGCTCGACGATCAGCCGGCGTCCGCTACCGTCGGGTAGCTCCAAGAGCTCGACCGGTGCGGTGAGCCCTTCCACGAGGAGCTCGGCGCGCAGCGCGGACGGCCCGGCCGTCACTGCCGCCACCGGCTGGGACAGGGCGGGCATCGCGCCCAACACCGCCCCGAGCACGGCCCGCACCGTGCCCGGCCGCCCGGCCGCGCCGCACGCCTCCCGTCCCATGTCCGCCGCTCCGGCTCTGCCCGCGGGCGAGGCTGCTAGCACCCCCGCGCGCGGACCGGAAGCGGCCCTCGATCGGTCCTTTCGCGCCTCAGCTCTTGGTGGTCGGGCAGGTCGAAAAGCCGAAGAGCGAATAGGCCGGGCAGTAGCCCAGGATCGCGGTCAGGAGCGGGATCACCCCGATCCAGCCCCAGGCGGTCTGCGGGCCCACGAACACCATGGCGATCAGGAACAGGCCGACGAGGCCACGGATCACCCGATCGACGGTCCCGACATTGGCGGTCATCGTCCTTCCCTCCGGTTCTCGGGCTCGTCTCGAGCCCGGCTTTTCATCTAGGCGTTCTCCCAGCCTCCGTCAGTGCCATCGTCACCGAAACCCGCGACATCGCGTCCCCCGAGCCGGGCGAGCGCGGCTCCGGCATCCGGGGCGAGCTCGATCGTGCCGCGGCCGAGCCTCAGGAGCCCGCGCCGCTCGAGCTCCTTGAGGAGACGGCTCACCACCTCGCGGGCGGTGCCGAGCTCCTTGGCGATCGCCTCGTGGGTCGTCTCGAGGCGCGGCCCGCAGGCTCGAGCGCGCTCCGAAAGCCAGGCGGCGAGCCGGGCGTCGGTGCGCCGGAACGCCACCTCGCTCACGAGCGCCAAGAGATCGGCCAGGCGTGCGCCGATCTGGGCCAGCGCGAAGCGGCGGAAGGCGGGCGAGCCCTCGATCAGCGCCTCGACCGCGGGCGAGGGCAAGAAGAGGCCCCGCGAGGGCACCTCCACCACCCCCTCGGCCGGGTAGGTCCGGCCGCCCAGAAGACAGGTGGTGGTGAGCACGCAGCTCTCGCCCGGCCCCACCCGGTAGAGCAGGATGGCGTGCCCGCTGGCATCCTGCAGCGAGACCCTCAGGCCGCCCTCGAGCACGAGAAGATAGCCTTCGCAGCGATCGCCGGCTCGGAACAGCACCTTCCCCGGGGCGAAGGCGACCGGGAGGGCCGCTGCGAGCAGCCGATCCCGGGTCGGCCCGTCGAGCTCGGCGAGGCCGGGATAGGCCCGAAGCAGCCGGTCGCGTTCGTTCGACCGCGGGATCAGCGCAAGTCTCCGCCGGGTAGCAGCGCGCCGAGCGAGGCGAGCGGCGCGTCGCGGCGCTGGAGGATGTAGAACTGCCAGGTCGGCGAGAAGTCGGTCACGACGACCCTCACCGCGAAGGCCTCGCCGGGCAGGATCGTGGCCCCGCTGAAGACCACCGAATCGAGCGGCTCGTCGGTCTGCCGCATCTCGGGAAAGCGGTCGGAGCCGAACACCCGGACCGCGCCCATCGCCTGGCCGAAGGAGAGCCCGTCCTCGAAGCTCGAGGGTCGGCCGCGGACCTCGCGGACCTCCATCTCGAAGCTGTGCCAGGGCCGGGCCGTCCGGTTGCGGACGATCTTCACGAGCACGAAGCCGACGCCGTGGCCGGGTGCGGCCCGGTTGCCGAAGGAGGCCCGCATGCCGCGCACCGTGATCACCGCCGGTCCGTCGTCGGTGATGTCCTCGACCAGCACGATCGGGTCCTCGGGCGTGCCGACACCGCGCGCCTCGTGCAGCACCACCCCGCCCTCCTCGTCACTGAAGGCGAGACCCGCGGTCTCGAGCGGCGCCGCCCCCACCGGGGCCACGGCGAGCGCGAGCGTGGCGAGCGTCGCGAGCGGGCCGTGCACCGCGTACCTCCCTCGGCCGACCCTCTGGCGAGTGGAGGCTATCAGACAGCGGCCGGTCGCCG
>DAIOUO010000025.1:0-19291 GCA_036759485.1 Geminicoccaceae bacterium
GTCGCGGAGGAGGTCGACCACGACCCGACCGGGCCCCGGCTCGACGAGCCGGGCCGTCACCTCGGGTGCCAGGGCGAGCGCGAGCCGCGCACCCTGCTCGCGCGCTTCGGCCGCGAGCAACCAGGTGCGAGCGGCGGCCGGCAGGGGCGGCACCGTGATCGGCCCGGCAGGATCGAGGCGCAGCTCGGCCGTCCGTCCCGTCACCCGGAGCCCGACGGCGCGGCCGGACGATTCGAGGACGAGGCGGGCGAACTCGGGATGGGCGACGATCCGCAGCCGCGCCTCCTCGGCCTGGACGGATCGCAATTGCCCGAGCACGAGGAGTGCGAGCAGGAAGAAGGCACAGGCCGGAAAGCAACGGGCGGGCCGGCGCCTGGGCAGGGGCCGGCTCACGACGGCACCCCGGTCGCGAGGACGGCGGCGCCGCGGGCCACGATGCGGCCCGAGGTCTCCATGGCCCGAAGGCAGCGGCGACGCGGGTGGGAAGGCGATCCGAACGCGAGGCGGTTGCCGCCGTTCCTTCCGCGCAACCCCGTCGATCGCTCACCGACCCTCGCCACGAGCCCGGCCCCGCCACCGTCGTTGCCGACGATCGCGCGCGGGGTGGGCCCGTCGCCGGATCGTCGCCTCGGCCCCGAGACTAGGGCCCCAGCGTTAACGGGAGGTTAAGACCCCGTCCCCGAGAGGCCGGCCGCGGCCGGAAAGGGGCGCGCGACTCGCTGCCGCGTGTCCGGCCTCGCCGATCACCGGCCCCGCCCGGGCATTCTTCTGCCGGACGCCGCTAGAAGCTCGCCGGCGGCTCGATGCCGACCGCGCGCAGCCGCTCGCGGACCTGGGCTTTGAGCCGCTCGAGGCCCTCGGCGGTGCTCGCCTCGGCGCGGGCGACCAGGACCGCCTGGGTGTTCGAGGCCCGCAGGAGCCACCAGCCGTCGGGGGTGCGGACCCGCACGCCGTCCGTGGTGTCGACCTCGGCGCCGTCGCGGGCGAGGCCGCGGGCGAGCTCGGCCACCACCGCGAACTTGCGCTCCTCCGGGCAGTCGAAGCGGACCTCCGGGGTGCTGAAGGTCACGGGCATGGAATCGCGCAGCTCGGCCAGCGTTCGGTTGCCGCGCGCCAGGATGTCGAGCAGCCGAACCGCGACGTAGAGCGCGTCGTCGTGGCCGTAGAAGCCGTCTTTGTAGAAGATGTGGCCGGACATCTCGCCGGAGAGCGGCGCTCCGGTCTCGACCATCTTGGCCTTGATCAGGGAATGCCCGGTCTTCCACATGAGCGGTCGACCGCCGAGCCGGGCGATCTCGTCGAACAGGGTCTGGCTCGCCTTGACGTCGGCGATGATGATCGATCCGGGCAGCCGCGCGAGGAGGTCCGCCGCCAGGATCGTCAAGAGCTGGTCGCCCCAGATGATCCGGCCGCGACCGTCGACCACGCCGATCCGGTCGCCGTCGCCGTCGAAGGCGATCCCGACCTCCGCTCCCCGGGCCTCGACCGCGGCGATCAGCGCCTCGAGATTGTGCGGCTCGGTCGGGTCCGGATGATGGTTGGGGAAACGGCCGTCGACCTCGGCGAACAGGCAGTGGTGACGGCCCGGCAGCCGGCGGGCGAGCGCCGCCATGGCGGGCCCGGCGGCGCCGTTGCCCGCGTCCCAGACCACGTCGAGCGGCCGGTCGCCGCGAAAGTCCCGCGCCAGGCGCTCGACATAGCGGTCGAGCAGATCGACCTGCTCGAGGCGCCCTTCGCCCGATTCGACGTCGCCGGCCGCCGCCATCCGCCCGAGCTCCTGGATGCGCTCGCCGAAGAACGAGGCCTTGCCGAGCATCATCTTGAAGCCGTTGTGGCTCGGCGGGTTGTGCGAGCCGGTGACCTGGATCCCGCCGTCGGTGTCGAGCTCGTGCACGGCGAAGTACATCATCGGCGTCGGACCGAGGCCGAGGTCGACCACGTCGACCCCGGCGGCCCGCACGCCTTCGATCAGGGCACGGGCGAGCTCGGGCGAGCTCAGCCGTCCGTCGCGCCCGACGCAGATCCGGCGCCCGCCCGATCGGCGCACGATGGTCGCGAAGGTCCGGCCGATCGCCCGTGCGTCGGCCGGGAAGAGCGTCTGGCCGACGATCCCGCGAATGTCGTATTCGCGCAGAATCGTGGGATGGAACCGATGCCCGCTCGCCACGCCCACCTCCCCGCTCGCTCAGCCGCCCGGCCGGCGCGGCGGCCGACCGATGCCCGTATAGGCGAATCCGGCCCGGCTCGCCCGCTCGGGATCGAACACGTTGCGCAGATCGATCAGGATCGGCTGCCGGACCAGGCTGCGCACCCGCTCGAGGTCGAGCCCGCGGAACTCGTTCCATTCGGTGAGCAGCACGACCGCGTCGGCGCCGGTCGCCGCCTCGTAGCTGTCCGCACACCAGGCGACACCCGGCAGCAGCCGCTCGCCCTCGCGCCGGCCCTCCGGATCGTAGACGCGAATTTCGGCACCCTCGGCCTGTAGGGCCGGGACGATCACGAGGCTCGGGCTCTCCCGCATGTCGTCGGTGTTGGGCTTGAAGGTCACGCCCAGAACCGCGATCCGACGGCCGGCGACCTCGCCCCCCATGGCATCGAGGATCTTCTTGACCATCCGGCGCTTGCGAGCCTCGTTGACCTGGACGACGGTCTCGACGATCCGCAGATGGACGCCGTGCATTTCGCCGGTCCGCAGGAGCGCGAGCGTGTCCTTGGGGAAGCAGGACCCCCCGTAACCCGGTCCGGCGTGCAGGAACTTGCGGCCGATCCGACCATCGAGGCCGATGCCGCGGGCGACCTGCTGGACATCGGCACCGACCCGCTCGCACAGATCCGCGATTTCGTTGATGAAGGTGATCTTGGTGGCGAGGAAGCTGTTGGTCGCGTATTTGATGAGCTCGGCCGTCTCGATCGAGGTGAAGAGAATCGGCGTCTCGATCAGGTTCAACGGTCGGTAGAGTGCGGCCAGCGTGTCGCGCGCGTTCGCGGTCTCGACACCGCAGACCACCCGGTCGGGGCGCAGGAAGTCCTCGATCGCCGAGCCCTCGCGCAAGAACTCCGGATTCGAGGCGACGTCGATCGGAAGATCGGGCCGCAGCTCCTCGAACAGCCGTTTGAGCCGCCGTCCGGTGCCGACCGGGACGGTCGATTTGGTGACCACGAGCGCCGGATGGTCGAGCCCGCGGGCGATCTCCTCGGCGGCGGCGAAGACGTAGGAGAGGTCGGCGTGCCCGTCGCCGCGCCGGGTCGGGGTGCCGACCGCGATGAAGATCGCATCCGCTCCCTCGAGCGCCGGCTCGAGCGCGCTCGTGAAGCGCAGCCGCCCTCCCGCCCGGTGGCGCGCCACGAGGTCGTCGAGGCCGGGCTCGTAGATCGGAATGCGGCCGGCCTCGAGCATGGCGATCTTGTCGGCCGCCTTGTCGACACAGGTGACGTCGACCCCGAACTCGGCGAAGCAGGCCCCCGAGACGAGGCCGACATAGCCGGTGCCGATCATGGCGATGCGCATCGGAGGGCTCCGCAGGCCTGTCAGAGATAGCGGGCGAGCAGCGCGCGGAAGGCGGGCCCGATGTCGGCCCGCCGAGCGGCCAGCGCCACGATCGCCTCGAGGTAGCCGAGCTTGTCGCCGCAGTCGAAGCGGCGGCCCTCGAAGCGGAGGCCGTGGAAGGGTTGGCGGCCGATCAGCCGGGCCATCGCGTCGGTGAGCTGGATCTCGCCGCCGGCGCCGACCTCGTGTCGAGCGAGCTCGTCCATGACCTCGGGCATCAGCACGTAGCGGCCGATCACCGCGAGCCGGGAAGGGGCCACCTCCGGCCGCGGCTTCTCGACCAGGCCGCGGACCTCGACCACCCGCCCGTCGTCGACACCCGGTGCGACGATCCCGTAGCGCGCCGTCTGCTCGGCCGGCACCTCCATGACCGCCACCACGTTGCCCTCGGTCCGCCGGTGGACCTCGATCATCTGGGCCAGGCAGGGCACCGGGGCATCGATCAGATCGTCGACCAGCACGACCGCGAAGGGCTCGCGGCCGACCAGATGGCGGGCGCACCAGACCGCGTGGCCGAGACCCTTGGGCTCCTGCTGGCGGGTGTAGACGAGCCCGCCGGGCTCGGGCGTCTCGGCCAGGAGCGCCTCGAGCTCGGCCTCGCGGCCGCGCCGGGCGAGCGTCTCGAAGAGCTCGACGGCGCGGTCGAAATGGTCCTCGATCAGCGTCTTGCCGCGCCCCGTGACGAGGATCACCTGCTCGATCCCGGCGGCCCGGGCCTCCTCGATCGCGTACTGGACGACCGGCTTGTCGACGACCGGCAGCATCTCCTTGGGGAGCACCCGGGTCGCCGGCAGCATGCGCGTTCCGAGCCCGGCCACCGGCAGCACGACCTTGCGGACCTTCGCCATGCGATCTCCTCGGGGAATCGGCCGGCGCGGCCGCCCCGGTTGGACGGTCGCGTTCCGCGTATGGCCACGGGTTCTACCGTCGGGTTCGTTAAAATTTCAACAAGCCGCTCAGCCGCGCCGGCCGAGCAGGACCTCCTTGGCCCGGTTGATCTGGGCCGCGAGATAGTCGCTGCCGCCGTGGTCCGGGTGCAGTTTCGCCATCAATCGGCGGTGGGCGGCACGGATCTCCTCGGGCCCGGCACCCGGCTCGAGGCCCAGGATCGCGAGGGCCGTCCGCTCGTCCATGGCGGCCGGATCGCTCGCGCCGGTCCGCCGGTCCTCGCGCCCCCGCTGGCGCCAGCGCGGCTCGCGGCGGTCGAGATAGGCCTCGAGCAGCGCGACCGAAGGCGGGTCGCTCGCCCGCGCCTCCTCGAGCAGCGCGAGAAGCTCCCCGAGGTCGAGCCCGCCGAGCGTCCGGCCGGCGAACCGACCGCTCTTGATCCGCCCGTCGAGCCGCCCGCTCGCCCGGTCGAGCTCCATCGCGAGCAGCGCGGTCTCGACCCGGGCGGCACCACCGGTCCCGACCTCGGCCTCGAGGGGCTCCGCCCCGCCCCGGCCCTTGATCAGGGAGCGCAGAGCCATCACCGCCGCCGCCAGGGTCACGATCGCGAGCCCGTAGCGGCCGAGAAAGATCAGCCCCGTCCCGGCCAGCGTGCTGAACACGGCGAGGAAGGTACGCGCCGCGTGGGTGAGATCGCTCGGCGAGAGCCGCGCGATCCAGCGCGCCAGCAAGAGGAGAATGGCCAGCGCGGCGGCACCGGCGGAGAGATAGAGCAACATCAGCCGCGAACTTGACGGGCCAAGAGACGGACCGCGGCCGACGGCCGTCGCCGCAGATCCTCGAGCACGGCCGGGCCGGCCGCGGCGTAGGCGGCGACGGCACCCAAGAGCTCGCGCAACTCGTTCGGCGCGTTCCGGTCGAACCGGCAACAGGCGCCGCCGGTGAGCCGGGCGATCTCGCGGAAGGCCCGCTCGGCGCGCGGATCGTCGCCCTCGTGGAACAGGAAGACGCGGACGCCCAGGATGCCGAGCTCGGCCGCGAGAGCGGCGAGCTCGTCGAGCTCTTCCTCCACCGCGTCGCCGATGAAGACGAGGGCGCGCACCGGCTGGCGCCGGGCCTCCGCGATCGCGTGCCGCAGCACCCGGCGGATCTGCGTCTGGCCGGCCTTGCAGCGGACCCGGGTCATGAGCTCGACGAGCGCCCGGCTGTCGCTCACCCAACGGCTCGCCTTGCACTCGTGGAAGCCGCGGTAGAACACGAGCTGCACCTCGAGGCCGCCCAGCCGACCCGCCTCGAGGAACATCTGACCCTGGACTTCGCAGGCCCGGTCCCAGGTGGGCTCGCGCGAAGCGGTCGCATCGAGCGCCACGATGAGCCGGCCCCGAGCCGCCGGGGCGGCCGTCGCCGGCACCCGCGCGAGCTCCTCGAGGAACGCCGCCACCCGGCCCTCGACCCGCTCGCTCAGCTCCTTGCCGCTCATGCTCTCTTATGTCGCACCCGGCGGCCGGAAGTCCAGATCGGCCCGACCGACGCCACCTCCGTCAACCATTTAGTTTTCATTTCTCGCAACTACACTACCGTAGATTGACAACGTCGTCAGCCGCCGGGATCATGTCGGAAAGGCGACGCGCGCGGAGGTCACGATGCCGTTCCCGAAGGTCCTGCTCACGAGCCTGTTGCTGGGCCTCTTCGCCGCACCGGCCGGCGGACAGACCCTGCGCGTGTCCTTCCAGGGCGACGTCGGAACGCTCGACCCTTACGGCCTCAACGAGACCTTCACCTTGGGCTTTCTCGGCAACGTCTACGAGGGCCTCACCACCCGCGGCCCGGATCTCGCGATCGAGCCCGGGCTCGCCGAGCGCTGGGAGCTCGTCGCCAAGGACCGTTGGCGGTTCCACCTGCGCAAGGGCGTCCGCTTCCACGAGGGTGGCGCGTTCGACGCGGACGACGTGCTGTTCTCCGCCGAGCGGGTGAGACGACCGACCTCCGACCTCAAAACCCGGCTCGCCACCGTCAAGGAAGTCGTGAAGATCGACGACCACACGGTCGACTTCGTCACCGAGGTGCCCAACCCGATCCTGCACGCGGAATGGGACACCTGGTACATCATGGACAAGGAGTGGTCGCTCGCCAACGGCGCCGCAGAGCCGGTCGACATCAAGAACCCGCGCTCGAGCTTCGCCGCCTTCCACACCAACGGCACGGGGCCCTTCAAGGTGACGCTGCGCGAGCCGGACGTGCGCACCGTCGCGGTTCGTCATCCCGGCTGGTGGGGAACGGCACCAGGCAACCTCCGGGAAGTCGTCTTCCGGCCGATCGCCAACGACGCCACCCGGGTGGCCGCGCTGCTGTCGGGCGAGCTCGACCTGATCCTCTCGCTGCCGATCCAGGACACCGACCGGATCGCCCGCACACCGGGCGTCAAGGCGCTGACCGGCCCCGAGCTGCGCACGATCTTCCTGGGTCTCGACCAGTGGCGCGACGAGCTCTTGGGCTCCGACGTCAAGGGCAAGAACCCGTTCAAGGACCGCCGCGTGCGCCTGGCCGTCTACCAGGCGATCGACGTCGAGGCGATCGCCAAGAAGGTGATGCGCGGCCAGGCGACGCCCTCGGCGGCCCTGGTGGCCCCGGGCATCCAGGGCTTCCCGAAGGACCTCGTCCGTTGGCCCTACGATCCCGCGGCCTCCCGCCGGCTGTTGGCCGAGGCGGGTTATCCGAACGGCTTCGCCCTGACCTTGGACTGCCCCAACGACCGCTACGTCAACGACGAGCAGATCTGTCAGGCCGTGGTCGGCATGCTCGGCCGGGTCGGCATCAAGGTCAATCTCCGAGCGCAGACCAAATCGGTCTATTTCGCCAAGATCCTGGCCGCCGGCGGCTACGACACGAGCTTCTACCTCCTGGGCTGGACGCCCGGCAGCTTCGATTCCTGGAACGCACTGTACAACCTCGTCGTCACCCGCGACGGCTCGGGTGCCGGCGCCTTCAACATCGGCGGCTATTCCAACCCGCGGATCGACGCGCTCGCCCACGAGATCCTGACCGAGACCGACCTCGCCCGGCGCGACCGGTTGATCGGCGAGGCCTGGCGGATCCTGCACGAGGACGTCGGCTACGTGCCGCTGCACCAGCAGGCCCTCGCCTGGGGCGTGCGCGACGGCATCGAGCTCGTCCAGCGGGCCGACAACCAGTTCCTCTGGCGTTGGGTCGTCAAACGCTGAACCGCGCCCGAAGGCCGCGCCGCGCCCGATCGGCGGTTGGTCGGGGCGGGTCCGCCTGCTAGTCTCGGCCGATGAGCGCGCCCGATCGCGGCCGTTGGCTGGCACCCCTCCTCGTCTGCCACGAATGCGGCCTGGCCCAGATCCAGCGGGCCCTGCCGGCCCCGGGGCTCGTCCTCTGCGCCCGCTGCCGCGCCGTGCTGCGCCGGGTGGTGCCGGGCTCGGTGACCCGCGCCGTCCATCTCTACCTCGCGGCCCTCGTCCTGTTCGTGACCGCCAACCTGCACCCCTTCCTCGCCTTCGGGCTCGAGGGGCGCGGCCAGGTGGTGGTGCTGGCGAGCGGGGTCGCCCGGCTCTGGCGCGAGGGCATGCCGCTCCTGGCCTGCATCGTGCTGGGCGCGAGCCTGCTCTTCCCCGCGGCCAAGATGCTGGCCACGCTCTGGGCGCTGGGCCCGCTCCTGATGCGCCTGCGCCTGCCCGGCCAGGTCTTCGCGCTCCGGCTAGCGGACGAGCTCCGCGCCTGGGCGATGCTGGACGTGTTCCTGCTCGCGGTGATCGTCGCCTGGGTCAAGCTCGCCGACCTCGCGACCCTCGAGCCGGGCCCGGGGCTCTGGGCCTTCCTCGCCGCCCTCCTCCTCGCGACCGCGGCGGATGCGACGCTCGACCACCACGACGTCTGGGAGCGGTTCGGCCCGCAGGCGACGCTCGCCCGGATCGACCCGCGGGCCGGACGGCCGGTGGGCTGCCGGGCCTGCGGCCAGGTGACGGTCCTGCGCCGCGGCCGGAAGCGGGCGAGCTGCCCGCGCTGCGGCGGCCCCGTCCACCTGCCCGACCGGGAGGCGATCGCCCGGGCCTGGGCGTTCCTCCTCGCCGCGCTCGCCTTCTATCTTCCCGCGAACCTCCTCCCGGTCATGACCGTGACCAGCCTCGGCCGAGCGGAGCCCACTACCATCCTGGGTGGCGTGGTGCTCCTGATCCGGCTGCACATGTACCCCGTGGCGGCGGTCGTGTTCACCGCGAGCGTGCTCGTGCCGATCTTCAAGTTCCTGGCCCTCGGCCTGTTGCTCGTGACCGGCCGGCGCGGGATCCCCTGGCGACGGCAGGAGCGCACGCTCCTCTACCGCGCGGTCGAATTCGTCGGGCGCTGGTCGATGGTCGACGTGTTCGTGGTGGCGCTGCTCGTCGCACTCGTCGACATGGGCGCGCTCGCGACCATCGAGGCGGGAGCCGGGATCACGGCCTTCGCCTCGACCGTGATCTTGACCATGCTCGCCTCCGCGAGCTTCGATCCGCGCCTGATCTGGCAGGAACGGCCCCCGATCGGGCAGGAACGCGTCCCGGCCGGGCAGGCAGGACGATGAGGACGCTCGAGCGCGGCGAGAGCGGCGAAGACGTCGCGGCCGTGGGCGAGGCCGAGCTCCGCCCCGGCCGCCACCCTGTCGCGAGCCTGATCTGGCTCGTGCCGCTCGTGGCCGTGGCGATCGCCGCCTGGCTCGTCTACGCCTCGATCCGCGATCGCGGACCGATCGTCACCGTGAGCTTCGAGAGCGCGGAGGGACTCGAGCCCGGCAAGACCAAGGTCAAGCACAAGGACGTCGAGATCGGCACGGTCACCGGGGTGGCACTCGGCGAGGACCTGTCGCGCATCCTCGTGACTCTGCAGATGAACGCCGGCACCGAGCGGTTCCTCCTCGACGACACGAGCTTCTGGATCGTGCGGCCGCGGATCGGGGCGGGTGGCGTCTCCGGGCTCGGCACCGTGATCTCGGGCGCCTTCGTCGAGGTCGATCCCGGCACCAAGGGCTCGCCGCGGCGGCAGTTCGTGGGTCTCGAGGAGCCGCCCTTGATCCGCTCGACCGTGCCCGGCACCCGCTTCGAGCTCGAGGCCGAGCGGCTGGGCGGCCTCTCGCGGGGCGCCCCCATCTATCATCGCGGCATCCCGGTCGGCCAGGTGCTCGGCTACCGCCTCGACCCGGAGCGGGGGCGGGTGACGATCCCGATCTTCGTCCAGGCGCCGTACGACCGGCTCGTCGGGCCGCGGACCCGCTTCTGGGACGCGAGCGGGGTGAGCGTCCGCACCGACGGCGGCGGTCTCGCCCTGCAGCTCGGCTCGCTGCAGGCGCTGGTCCTGGGCGGGGTCGAGTTCGACGGGGGCGAAACCTCCGAGCGCGAGCCGCCGGCTCCGCCGGGCAGCCGCTTCCCGCTCCATCCGGACCGGGCGGCGGCGATGAGCGCGAGCCTGACCCGCAAGATCCCGGTGCTCGTCGAGTTCACGGGCCAGACCCGCGGCCTCAGGGCGGGCAGCGCCGTCGAGACGCGCGGCATCCGGATCGGCACCGTGACCGACGTGACGCTCGCATGGCACGAGCGGGTGGGCGGCCTCGTGGTCCAGGCGCGCCTCGAGCTCGAGCCCGAGCGGGTCTCGCCGATCGACGCCGACACGGGCGAGCCCACCCGCCGGGTCTCGCTCGAGGAGCTCGTCGAGAGCGGCCTCCGTGCCCAGCTCAAGACCGCGAGCCTCCTCACGGGCGAGCTCTACGTCGATCTCGACTTCCGGCCGGAATCCGGCCCCGCGACGATGCGCACGGTACGCGGCCTGCCGCTGATCCCTTCCGTGCCGACCGAGCTCGAGACCTTGAGTGCCTCCTTGACCGGCGTTCTCGAGAAGCTCGCCGCGCTGCCGCTCGGCCCCCTGGTCGAGGAACTGCGCGAGACGACGCGGGCCGTGGGTGGGCTCGCCCGCGGCCGCGAGGTCGGCCGGACGCTCGAAGGCCTCGCGGCGACGCTCGAGAGCCTGCGGCGGGCGGCGAGCGTCGCCGAGGCGGAGACCCCGGCACTCCTGCGCAGCCTGCGCGAGGCGGCCGATCGGGCGCGCGACGGGGCGGCCGCGCTCGAGTCGCTGCTCGGAAGCGACTCCCGCAGCCGGGCCGACCTCGCCGCCCTCTTGCGCGAGGCGGCCTCGGCGGCGCGAGCGCTCAGGAGTTTCGCGGAACTTCTGCAACGCAACCCCGAGGCGCTTCTGCGCGGCCGGCCGGGAGACACGCGATGAGGTACCCGCTCGACCGACGATCGGTGGTGGCCCTCGGCCTCGGGACGTTCGCCGCCGGCTGCGCGAGCTCCCCGCCGGTCCGTCTGCACCTCCTCGCGGTCGAGCCCGAGGGGCCGCTCGAGGGGGCATCGCGGACGGCCCCGCTCGTCCTCGGCGTCGGGCCGATCGAGGTGGTCGACTATCTCGAGCGGCCCGAGCTCGTCACCCGGCGCGGCCGCACGAGACTCGCGCTCGCCGAGCTCGACCGCTGGGGCGAGCGCTTCGAGGTGATGCTCGGCCGGGTGCTGCGCGAGAGCCTCGCCCGGTTGCTCGCTACCGACGCCGTGATCGAGCTGCCGAGCGACCGCGAGGTCCAGCCGGACCACAGGCTCGCCGTCCAGATCCTGCGCTTCGAGGCGGAAGAGGACGGCGAGGTCGAGCTCGAGGCCCGCTGGCAGCTCTTCGGCCGGAGCGGGGACCGGCCCCTCCGGCTCGAGCGCAGCGTGATCGCCGAGCCGATCGAACCGGGCCCGGGGATGGAGCCCGTGGTCGCGGCGATGAGCCGGGCCCTCGCGCGCCTCGCCCGCACGCTCGCCGAGGCGGTGCTGGCGGCCGAGCGGGCCCGCGCCACCCGCCGGCCGACGGCCGCCCGTCCGACGGCCGCTCGCCCGACCGACCGCTGAGGCCGGACTTGCCCACGCTCCTCGTTCTCGGCTCCAAGCCCGCGCCGGTCCTGCCGCCGCGCGGCAGCATCGACGCCGTCGCCTGCGCCAACGCCTCCGGTTTCTCGGCCCGCGCACTCGGCCTGCCCGATCCGGTCTTCACCGTGGTCACCGCGGTGCTGACCTCGGGCAAGGCCTCGGACGAGCATTCGCTGCGCCGGCTCGCGGGTCTGCGGACCGGGCGGCTCTACCATGTCCGCCGGCCCAAGGCCGATTCGGGTGGGCCGCTCGCCCGGCTCTTCGCCGCCCTGCGGATGCGGCGGATGTCCGCCCGCGAGCTGCGCCGCCGGCTGCGTGCCCTCGACTATCGCTACGACGAGCTGGTCAGCCGGCCCGCCCGCTACTACCACGACCTGGTCCTCGAGCTCTGCGGCGGCGATCCCGAGGTCGCGGCCGCGATCGCCCGCAAGCAGCCCTCGACGGGCCTGCTCGCCGTGGCGATCGGCCTCGCCGAGGGACGCTGGGATCGGATCGTGATGGCCGGCTTCGACTTCACCCTCGCCCACGCCTACGGGGAGAACCCGCTGATCGCCGAGCGCGGCAGCGCGGCGAGCGCGCACGCACCGACCGACATCTCGATCCTGCGGTGTCTGGCGGCCCGGCGGCCCGATCTCCTGACCAGCGAGCCGGCGGTGCATCGGCGCACGGGCCTGCCGCTCGTCGAGGCCGGCGACGCCGAGGGAGCCGCGGCATGAGGTCGCTCGTCGAACTCTGGCGCCGCCTCAAAGACGAACGCCGGCGGACCCGCAAGCGGCTGCCGGAGCTCGAGGCCGCCGATCTCGTGCTCGTGAGCCACGCCAAGTCGGGCCGGACCTGGCTCGTGACCCTCCTCTCGCACCTGTTGCACCGCACGCGCGGCGTGCCGGTCGACGAGCTCTGGGACGGCGACAATTTCCACCGCCTCGACCCGTCGATTCCCGTCGTCTTCTCGACCCACGAGCGCAACGAGCCCCGGGCGATCCGCCGTCGCCTGCCGGACCTCGTGCGGGGCAAGCGGCTCCTCCTCCTGGTCCGCGATCCGCGCGACACGATCGTATCCTGGTATCATCATCACGCTCGGCGCTCGACCGCGCGGACGCGGGCCCGGATCGGTCTGCCGGTCGACATGGCCGCGATCGATCTCGCGACCTTCGTCACCGACCCGGGCTACGGCCTGCCGAGCGTGGTCGACTTCCTCGAGCGCTGGACGGCGCTCGCCCGCCAGCACCCGGACGCGTGCCTCGTGCGCTACGAGGATCTGCGCGCCCGCACGGTCGAGGAGCTCGACCGCGTGATGCACTTCCTCGGCCTGCCCGCCCTGCCCGAGGATCTCGAGGCGGCGGTCGCCTTCGCCTCTTTCGAATCCCTCAAGGAGAAGGAGCGCAGCGGCTTCTTCCGCACCGAGAAGCTGCAGGCCCGCGACCCGGCCGATCCGGCGAGCTTCAAGGTGCGGCGCGGCAAGGTCGGCGGCTATCGCGACGAGCTGCCGGCCGAGATCGTCGCCCGCCTCGACCGGCTGGTCGAAGAGCGGCTCGATCCTTCGCTGGGCTACGCCGGAACGCCGGCCGACTCGCGGATCGCCGCGAGCATGTAGTTGATCCCCGGGTCGCGGCCGAGGGTGAAGCGTTGGTAGGCCGGCTCGAAGGCGAGCCCGGTGAGACCGACCGGCCGAAGCCCGGCCCCGCGCAGATGCCGGGCGAGCTCGGAAGGGCGCAGGAAGCGACCCCACCGGTGGGTCCCGGGCGGCAGCCAGCCCAGGAGATATTCGGCCGCGACGATCGCCGCGACCCAGGCCGCGAACGTGCGCGAGAGGGTGGAGAGCACCACGAGCCCGCCCGGCCGGACGCAACCTGCGAGCGCCCCGGCGAAGCCGGCCGGGTCCGGCACGTGCTCGACCACCTCGAGGGCGGTCACGAGGTCGAACCGATCCCCTTCGGCCGCGAGCGCCTCGGCGGTCGTCGCTCGGTAATCCACCGCGAGACCGGCTTCCCGCGCATGCTCGCGGGCGACGGCGAGGTTGGCGGGCTCGGGATCGATCGCCGTGACCGCGGCCCCCAGTCGCGCGAGCGGCTCGGAGAGGAGCCCACCGCCGCAGCCCACGTCGAGCACCCGCAGACCCGAAAGCGGCCGCCTCCCCTCGCCGCAGGGCAGATGCATCCGGCACTGGCGCAACAACCAGTCGATCCTGACGGGGTTCATGAGGTGCAAGGGCCGCAGGGGGCCGTGCGGATCCCACCAGCGTCGGGCCATGGCCCGGAACTTGTCGAGCTCGGCGCGATCCACCGCCTCGTCCGCCGCGAGTTCCTCGGCCTTGCCCATGGGTCCATCCGCCTGTACGAGAGCCGCGACTTCGAGGCCTGCGTCCACGGAGGCGACGACGTTCGCCCGGCGCAGCGGAGCGCGAGACGGTTCCTTGGCCCTCATCGTCCAGAAGTATGGCGGCACCTCCGTCGCCGATCTAGACCGCATCCGAAACGTGGCGGCCCGCATCAAGCGCGCCGTGGAGGCGGGCGATCGCGTCGCGGTCGTGGTCTCGGCCATGGCCGGCACGACCAACCAGCTCGTCGCCTGGGTCCACGGGCTCGACCCCGCGGGCTACGACCCGGCCGAGTACGACCAGGTGGTCTCGACCGGCGAGCCGATCACGATCGGCCTCGTCGCGATCGCGCTGCAGTCGCTCGGCGTGCCGGCCCGCTCCTTCCTCGGCTGGCAGGCCGGCGTCCGGACCGACGCCGCCCACGGCAAGGCGCGGATCGTGGCGATCGAGCCGCAGGCGGTGCGGGCCTGCCTCGAGGAGGGCAAGGTCGCGGTCGTCGCGGGCTTCCAGGGGATCGGTCCGGACGGCCGGGTGACCACGCTCGGCCGCGGCGGCTCCGACACCTCGGCCGTGGCGCTCGCCGCCGCGCTCAGGGCCGAGCGCTGCGACATCTACACCGACGTCGACGGGGTCTACACCACCGATCCCCGGATCGTCGCCAAGGCCAGGAAGCTCGACCGCATCACCTACGAGGAGATGCTCGAGATGGCCTCGGTCGGCGCCAAGGTCCTGGAGACCCGTTCGGTCGCGCTGGCCATGCAGCATCGGGTGCGCGTGCAGGTCCTCTCGAGCTTCGAGGACCGACCCGGCACCCTGGTCGTGGACGAGGACGAGATCGTGGAAAGCCAGATCGTCAGCGGGATCGCCTACAGCCGCAACGAGGCCCGGATCACCGTCCAGCAGGTCGAGGACCGGCCGGGGGTGGCGGCCGCCGTGTTCGGCCCCTTGGCCGAGGCCAACATCAACGTCGACATGATCGTCCAGTCGGTCTCGCGCGACGGCCGTTTCGCCAACATCACCTTCACGGTGAGCAAGGCCGACCTGCCGCGCGCCGAGGCGGTGCTGGCGCGGGTCAAGGAGCGCATCGGTTTCGAGCGCCTCGTGGCCGATCCGAACGTCGTCAAGGTCTCGGTGATCGGGGTGGGCATGCGCAGCCACGCCGGCATCGCCCACAAGATGTTCCAGACGCTCGCCGACAAGGGCATCAACATCCAGGCGATCTCGACCTCGGAGATCAAGATCAGCGTGCTGATCGCCGACGAGTACACCGAACTCGCGCTCAGGGCGCTGCACAGCGCCTACGGTCTCGACGCGGCCTGACGCCCGTGCCGACCGCCCGCGCTTGCGAGCTCCTCGACGCGCTCTGGGCCCGCGGCCGGCACTTCTTGGGTTGCGAGCTCGCCCTCATGGGCGGTGCGATGACCTGGGTGAGCGAGCGCAACCTGGTCTCGGCGATCTCGAACGCCGGTGGCTTCGGGGTGCTCGCCTGCGGCTCGATGCCGCCCGAGGCGCTCGCCGCCGAGATCGACGCCACCCGGGCGCTCACCGACCGGCCGTTCGGCGTCAACCTCATCGTCATGCACCCCGCGCTCGACGAGCTCGTGAGCGTGTGCATCGATCGGCGGGTGAGCCACGTCGTGCTCGCAGGCGGCCTGCCGCCGCGCGAGGCGATCGCCCGGATCAAGGGCGCCGGCCTCAAGGTCCTGGCCTTCGCCCCGGCCGCGGCGATCGCCAGGAAGCTCGTCCGCCAGGGGGTCGACGCGTTGATCGTCGAGGGCCACGAGGCGGGCGGCCACGTCGGACCGGTCGCCACCTCGGTGCTCGCCCAGGAGATCCTGCCGGTCGTGCCCGAGGTGCCGGTGTTCGTCGCGGGCGGCATCGGCCACGGCCAGGCGATCGCCGCCTATCTGCTGATGGGTGCGGCGGGCGTGCAAATGGGCACGGTCTTCGTCTGTGCCAGCGAATCGATCGCCCATCCTGCCTTCAAGCAGGCGTTCCTGCGCGCCGCCGCGCGCGATGCCGTGGTCTCCGTGCAGGTCGACCCGCAGTTCAAGGTGATCCCGGTCCGGGCACTCGCCAATGCCGGCACCCGCCGCTTCGTCGAGACCCAGCACGAGGTCATCGCCCGCTACCGGCGCGGTGAGCTCAGCTACGAGGAGGCCTCGCTCGCCATCGAGCATTTCTGGGCCGGGGCGCTGCGCCGCGCGGTGATCGAGGGCGACGTCGAGAACGGTTCGCTGATGGCCGGGCAGAGCGTCGGGATGGTGACCCGGATCCAGCCGGCGAGCGCTATCCTGGCCGAACTCGTCGAGCAGGCCAACGACGCCCTCGGCCGCCTCGGGGAGCGCCGCCCGCGGGTGGCGATGGCGGGGTGAACCCGCCGATCGGCGGCTGGGTCGGCGGCGAGGCGGGGGCCGAGGCGCGCCGGCCGAGCGAGGTGATCCCGGCCCGCCGGCTGCTGCGCCGGCTCGTCGCCGCGGTCGCCGAGCCCACGAGCCCGCAGCAACGGCTCGACAAGATCGTCAAGATGATCGCCGCCGACCTCGTGGCCGAGGTCTGCTCGGTCTATGTCCAACGCGCCGGCGACGTGCTCGAGCTCTTCGCCACCGAAGGCCTCGCCCGCGAGGCGGTCCACCGCACCCGGCTGCGGGTCGGCGAGGGCCTGGTCGGCACGATCGCCGCCACCGGCGACGTCATCAACACGGCCGACGCCCAGAGCCACCCGAACTTCGCCTACCGCCCCGAGACCGGCGAGGAGATCTACCACTCGATGCTCGGGGTGCCGATCCTGCGCTCCGGGCGGGTGGTGGGAGTGCTCACCATCCAGAACACCGCCCGCCGCCAGTACGGCGAGGACGAGATCGACGCGATGCAGATCATCGCCTCGGTCCTCGCCGAGATGTTCGCCTCGGGCGGCATCATCGACCGCGAGCGCTACACCGACCTCGGCGGTCTGCCGCCCGAGCGCCGCCGACTCGAGGCGCTCCGGCTCGTCGAGGGGGTCGCCGTCGGCCGCGCCTGGCTGCACGCGCCCAGGATCGAGATCGAACGGCTGTTGGCCGACGATCCGGCGGCCGAGCGGGCCCGCCTCGAAGCGGCGATGGCCGCGCTGCGCAGTTCGCTCGACCGGATGCTGGCGCGCGCCGACCTCGCCTCGGGAGAGCATCGCGAGGTGCTCGAGGCCTACCGTATGTTCGCCGACGACGCCGGCTGGCTCCGGCGGATCCGCGAGGCGATCGACACCGGCCTGTCGGCCGAGGCGGCCGTGCGGCGGATCCAGGAGCAGACCCGGCTGCGGATCGGCCACGCCGCCGATCCCTACCTCAAGGAGCGGCTCCTCGACCTCGACGATCTGGCCAACCGCCTCCTGCTCCACCTCTCCGGGCGCAGCAGCGCGCACGATCCCGCGGCCGTGCCCGAGGACTGCATCCTGGTCGCACGCAACCTCTCGGCGGCCGAGCTGATCGAGTACGACCGCAGTCGCCTCAAGGGGATCATCCTCGAGGAGGGGTCGAAGACCGCGCACGTGACGATCGTCGCCCGTGCTCTCGGCGTGCCGCTGGTCGGCCGCGTCACGGGGGCCATGGCGCTCTTCGAGCCGGGCGATCCGGTGGCCCTCGACGCCGAGAATGGGATAGTGTTCCTACGACCCGGCGAAGACGTGTTGCAGGCCTTCGCCCGTACCGTCCAGGCCCGCAACGAGCGCCACCGCAAGCTCGCCGCGCTCAAGGACCTGCCGGCCACCACGCGCGACGGGATCGAGGTCTGGCTCGGGTTGAACGCCGCCTTCCTCGCCGACCTGCCGGCACTCGAGGCGAGCGGTGCTCAGGGAATCGGGCTGTTCCGCACCGAACTCGGCTTCATGACCCGGCCGAGCTGGCCCACGGTCGAGGAGCAGACCGAAGTCTATCGCCGCGTGCTCGACCTCGCCCAGGGCCGGCGGGTGGTCTTCCGCACCCTCGACATCGGCAGCGACAAGCACCTGCCCTACTGGCGGGCGCCGCCCGAGGACAATCCGGCCCTCGGCTGGCGGGCGATCCGCATCGCCCTCGACCGCCCCGCACTCTTGCGCGACCAGCTCCGGGCCCTGCTCGCGGCGGCGGACGGGCGGCCGCTCGCGATCATGTTCCCGATGGTGGCCGAGGTCGCCGAGCTCGCCGCCGCACGCCGATTGCTCGACCAGGAGGTCGAGCGGCTTGTGGCGTCCGGTCGGCCGCGCCCGGAGCGCCTCGAGGTCGGCGTCATGTTCGAGGTGCCGGCGCTCTTCTGGCAGCTCGACGCCTTGCTGCGGTCGGTCGACTTCGTCTCGATCGGCTCCAACGACCTGCTCCAGTTCCTGTTCGCCTGCGACCGCGGCAATCCGACGCTGGCCGAGCGCTACGACGTGCTCGCACCGGCCTCGCTCGCCTTCCTGCGCGATCTGGTCGAACGCTGCCGGGCGGCCGGCGTACCCTTGACGCTGTGCGGGGAGATGGCGAGCCGGCCGCTCGAGGCCATGGCGCTCGTCGGCATCGGCATCCGCCGGCTGTCGCTGGCGGCCTCCGAGATCGGTGCCGTCAAGGCCACCATCCGCTCCCTCGACGCGAGCCGGCTGGCCGCCTATCTGGAGACGCTTCTCAACCTTTCCGATCGCTCGCTGCGCCGCCGCCTCTTGGCCTGGGCGATCGATCACGAGGTGGTGTTGCCGCCGGGCACGAGCGTCGCCAGCTGAAGCATATGCGGCGACGCGGCCCCGGCCGAAGCGTTTGGCGCCTGCCGGCGCCTCTGCTATCTCTTCGACAGGGAGCCGTCTCGGCGTCCGCCTCCTCGCGACCTCGGACCGGCCATGAGCAGTCGAGATAGCCGTCAGACCGCGGACGTTCGCGATACGCGTGCCGAGCAGCTCCGCCGGATCGGCAAGGCACTGCGCGAGGCCCGCCAGGCCCGGGGCGAGGATCTCTACGCCGTCGCCGAGATCCTCCGGATCAAGCCCTCCTATCTGTTCGCGCTCGAGGAGGGTGATCTGTCGATGACCCCCGGGCGCGCCTACGCGCTCGGCTTCCTGCGCACCTATGCCGACCATCTGGGCTTCGACGGGGCCGAGGTGGTGCGGCTCGTCAAGGAGACCTTCGACGGCGCCCCGCCGCCGCCGGAGCTCGTGGTACCGCGGGCCGCGAACGAGGACCGGCGGCCGCGCGGTGTGCTCGTGGCTGCCTCGATCATCCTCGTGGGCGTACTCTACGGCAGTTGGCACATGTTCTGGCGCGACCAGCCGGTCCTCGAGCGGGTCGCTGCCGTGCCGGGCGAGCTCGGCCGTCTGGCGGGCGAGATGCTCGCAGGACCACCCTCCGTTCCGAGCCCGCCCGCGACCGCGCGCTCGGCCGCACCGGCCGCGCCGCCCGTCGCCCCGCCGAGCGCGCCGCGCCCCACGGCACCCGTGGCGGCGGTCGAGCGCGGCGAGCTGCAGGCGCTCGTGGCGGCCGAGCCGGACGAGCCGATCCACCTGCCGCCGGTCTCCCGGCCCGGCCGGGATGCTACCGGCGCGCTGGCCGCCGAGCGGCCGGCTCGTCCCGTCGCTTCCGACGGCCCCTCGCCGGCCGCCCTCCTGGCGGC
>DAIOUO010000026.1:0-18956 GCA_036759485.1 Geminicoccaceae bacterium
CTCGTCGTCACGGTCGTGGCCGTTCTCGGCTGGACCGCGCCGACGAGCGAGAGGCGGCCCCGGGTGGAGAGGCCTTGCGGCAGGACCCGGATCGGCGCCGTGGCGGCGGCCGCGACGAGCGCGGGCGCCGTGCGGCGGGCGGTCTCGGGGTCGAGGGTGCCGGGGTTCGGCAGATCTTCGGCCCTCGTCGAGGCGCTACTGGCCATGGTGGCCGTCCCGCATCCGTCATCGAACCGTCACGGGCGGACAACGGCGAACGGGCGACCGCATTCCCGACCCTCGTGCCGGGACCGTCGTGCGGCAGCGGGAGCGGGCCGGCGGGACGGCGGCGGTCCGGGTCACCGCTGGAGGTCGAGCCGGTTTTCCAGCTCGTCGACGACAGCGGCCCGCCGCTGCGGCGGTCGGGGACGGGTGTGGACCGGGGCCGATCGGCGCGATACAGTATCGGTAAAGTTTCCTGAGAGGTGATCTATGCCCGAGGTCAAAGGTCGAAGCGATCCGGACATGCCGGACATCATCGATAGATCCTCGACGACGAAACACTACACCAACCTGTTGCCACAAGAGCCTCGACCGCGTCCGCCTTCGGCGCCTTCGGATCGACCCGCCGGCGGCGGGGCCGGCGATCGTCCTCGGTCCACCGGGGGCGACACCGACACCGGCCGTGAGCCCTCGAAATGATCTGCACGTTCTGAAGGGATCCCGCCCGTCGGCATGTCAGACACGCCAATCGATTCAAAAAAATGGTGGAAATCCTTTCGAACAAAGTTTCGGAGATGGACATTGGAGATTGGATCAATCTCGGCAACTTGATGGTTTTGGCTTGTACATTGCTAGTTTTAGTATTTACACTATGTTATAATGCTTACGGCGTGCATCTCCAGGCGAAGGCTTCCGATTTCAGCAGCTATCTGCTGCTCACGGAGCGTCTGTCGAAGGCCTGGCGAGCCTATGGCGACGCGCGGGCATCTTCTTCATCCTTGTCGGAGCAAGCATCTTCCGAACGAGAGGATTTCGAATTTTCCGAGCTGATGAACGTTTTGGAAATGGCCTGTCACTTGTACAACGAGAAAATTCCCGGCCGCACGACCAGGGAAATGCTCTGCGACCATCTGAAAGAAGTTCTTCCGAAGATCTTCGAGAACCCGATAACCAGGGAGATGATCGCCGACGCCTTTTCGGGCCCCGACACGTTCTTCCACATCCGACGCTTCGCGCGAAACCACAAGATCGAGGGTGTACCCCAGCAGTAGTCGATCGGCCGACGCCCGCCCGGACGCGCCCTCACCCCGTTTTGGCGAACAGCTCGCGGCCGATCAGCCAGCGGCGGATCTCGCTCGTCCCCGCCCCGATCTCGTAGAGCTTGGCGTCGCGCAGCAGACGACCGGTCGGATAGTCGTTGATGTAGCCGTTGCCGCCCAGGAGCTGGATCGCATCGAGCGCCATCCGGGTCGCCCGCTCGCCGGCATAGAGCAGGCAGCCCGCCGCGTCCTCGCGGGTGAGCCTGCCGGCATCGGCCGCCTTGCCGCACAGATAGACATAGGCCCGGCAGGCGGCGTGCTCGGTGTACATGTCGGCGAGCTTGCCCTGGACGAGCTGGAAGGTGCCGATCGGCTGGCCGAACTGGCGGCGCTCGTGGACATAGGGCAGCACCACGTCGAGACAGGCCTGCATGATCCCGAGCGGACCGCCCGCCAGCACGAGCCGCTCGAAGTCGAGCCCGCGCATGAGCACCCGGACCCCGCCGTTCACGTCGCCGAGCACGTTCTCATCGGGCACCTCGGCCTCCTCGAGGACGAGCTCGCAGGTGTCGGAGCCGCGCATGCCGAGCTTGTCGAGCTTCTGCGCGGTCGAGAAGCCGGGTGCGCCCTTCTCCAGGATGAAGGCGGTGATCCCCTTCGGGCCCGCTTCGGGGTCGGTCTTGGCGTAGACCACGAGCACGTCCGCTTCGGGGCCGTTGGTGATCCACATCTTGCGGCCGGTGAGCAGCCAGCGGTCACCCTTCTTGACCGCCCGGGTCCGCATCGAGACCACGTCCGAGCCGGCGCCGGGCTCGCTCATGGCCAGCGCACCGACATGCTCGCCCGAGATCAGCTTCGGCAAATAGCGCCGCTTCTGCGCGTCCGTGCCGTGCAGTCGGATCTGGTTGACGCAGAGATTGGAATGCGCCCCGTAGGACAGGCCGATCGCGGCCGAGGCGCGCGAGATCTCTTCCATGGCGACCGTGTGGGCGAGATAGCCGAGCCCCGCCCCGCCGTAATCCTCCTCGACCGTCACCCCCAGAAGCCCCGCCGCGCCGAGCTTCGGCCAGAGCTGGCGGGGGAAGCGGTTCGTGCGGTCGATCTCCTCGGCCAGAGGCGCGATCTCGCGCTCGGCGAGCGCGGCTGCGACCTCGCGGATCGCCTCCACCTCCTCGCCGAGCTCGATCGGGAGGGAGGGTGCACGGAATTGCGGCATCGCTGCCTCCTGGACGATCTCGGTCGGTTCTGGCCCGTCCCCCGACCGCCGGCAAGGGCCGTGGCGACTCCATGAACGGCATGTTAGGTGCTAATGACGGGGGCGGGCGAGGAGGCCGTCCGGCTCGGCGAGCAGCTGCAGCCTCCCTCGCCGCCGGCCGGTGCCCTCGACCCCGGAGGGACCTGCGATGATCTACGTCACGCTCACCTTCTGGCTGTGCGCTCTCGGCGCGAGCGGCGATCCGGAGGCGGTCTGCGACCGCATCACCCTGCCCTGGTACGGCTCCTTCGCCGCCTGCCAGTTCCGGGGCCAGGCCGAGATCGCCGACTGGATGCGCAAAGCCGGCCGCGAGGGCGAGCGCGTCCTGCGTTACCGCTGCACCGCCGAACCGGTGCCCGGGGCCGAGAAGCTCGCCCGCGAGAACGGCCCGATCCTGCGCTGAGCCCGATCGTTCACGAGAGCAGGCGCGCGAGCACCCGGCGGTAGCGCGCGCCGATCCCGTCTTTCCCGACGTGGCGGCCGGCCTCGACCACCCGCCGGCCGTGGACCCGGACCTCGCGCACGGCGGCCTTGCCGGCGCAGAAGATCCAGCCGTCGAGCAGCCGATCGCCCTCGCGGCCCAGGAGATCGGGGTGCTCGGGATCGAGCACGACGAGATCGCACCAGGCGCCCGGCCGCAGCCCCGCGGGGCCGCGCTCGAGCGCCGCTGCCCCGCCCACGAGAGCGGTCTCGAACAACAGCCGCCCGGTCGAACGGCCGGGTTCGGCGAGACAATTGCGCCGACCGGACGCCAGCCTCTGCGAATATTCGAGCTGGCGCAACTCCGCCGCCGCGTCGATCTGCACGTTCGAATCGGTCCCGACACCGAAGCGACCGCCCTCGTGGCGGAAGGCCACCGCCGGGAAGATCCCGTCACCCAGGCTCGCTTCCGTGATCGGGCACAGGCCCAACACCGCATCCGAGCCCGCGAGCCGGCGGCGCTCTTCCTCGCCGGCGTGGGTGCCGTGGATCAGGCAGGTCCGCGAATCCAGGCCGATCGTCTCGGCGATCAGGGCGATCGGCATCGTCCCGTGGACCCGCCGGCAGGCCTCGACCTCGCGCGGCTGCTCGCTCGCGTGGATGTGGATGGGTCCCTCGGGGAAGAGCTCGGCGAGGCGCCGCAGCTCCTCCGGTGTGACCGCTCGGATCGAGTGCGGCGCGATCCCGATCCGTCCGCCCGGCAGATCGCGAATCGCCCGCGCACAACGCTCGTATAGGCGCACGAACAGACCGAGATCGCACACGAACCGCCGCTGGCCCGCCTCGGGCGGTCCTCCCCCCACATCGCCATGGGCGTAGAAGCTCGGCAACAGCGTCAGGCCGATGCCGGTCGCGCGCGCCGCCTCGACGTGCCGGAGCGCGAGTTCGGCGGGCTCGGCGTAAGGCACGCCCTCGGGGTCGTGGTGCAGATAGTGGAACTCGCCGACCGCGGTGAAGCCGGCTTCCAGCATCTCGGTATAGGCGAAGGCGGCGATCGCCTCGACCTCCTCGGGCCCGAGCCGGGCGAGGAAGCGGTACATCACCTCCCGCCACGACCAGAAACTGTCCTCGCCCGGTCCCGCGACCTCGGCGAGCCCGGCCATGGCGCGCTGGAAGGCGTGGCTGTGCAGGTTCGCGAGCCCCGGCACGACGATGCCCCGCACCGGCTCGCCTTCGCCTCGCCCCGGCTCGACTGCGACGATGCGGCCGTCCGCGCCGAGCCGAAGCGTCACCCGCTCCGCCCAGCCCTCGGGCAACAGCGCCCGCTCGAGACACAGCACCGTCATCGCCCGCCTCCCCTGGATCGGCCTTGACCTGTCTATACAACTTTGCCACAAAGCGCCAGAGGACCCGGAGGGGAGGCCCCGCGTGCAGGTCGACCGGCTCTTCACCGACGTCCGGCTCGCGACGATGGCGGCGAACCGGCCCGGCCTCGGCATCGTCGAGGACGGCGTGCTCGCCACCCGCGAGGGACGCATCGCCTGGGTCGGCGCGCGCGCCGAAGCCCCCGCCTTCGGCGCCCGCGAGACGATCCGCGGCGAAGGCCGTTGGCTCACCCCCGGGCTGATCGACTGCCACACCCATCTGGTCTGGGCCGGCGACCGTGCGGCCGAGTTCGAGCGCCGCCTCGAGGGTGCGACCTACGCCGAGATCGCGCGAGAAGGCGGCGGCATCCTCGCGACCGTGCGCGCCACCCGCGCCGCCTCGCGCGAGGCCCTCGTGCGCGCCGCCCTCCCCCGGCTGGATGCGCTCCTCGCCGAGGGTGTCACCACGGTCGAGGTCAAGTCGGGCTACGGGCTCGAGCCCGCGACCGAATACCGCCAGCTCGAGGCCGCGGCCGCCCTCGAAGCGGAGCGGGCGGTGCGGATCGAGCGCACCTTCCTGGGCGCCCACACCCCGCCGCCGGAATTCGCCTCCGACCGCGCGGGCTATCTGCGCCTGTTGTGCGAGGAGATGATCCCGCGCGTCGCCGCCGACCGGCTCGCCACGGCGGTCGACGTCTTCTGCGAGGGCATCGCCTTCACCCCCGACGAGACCCGGCGGATCTTCGAAGCCGCCCGCGCCCGAGGCCTGCCGGTCAAGCTCCACGCCGACCAGCTCTCGGACACGGGCGGTGCCGCGCTCGCCGCGTCCTTCGGTGCTCTGAGCGCCGACCATCTCGAATACGCGAACGCCGAAGGTGTCGCCGCCATGGCGAAGGCCGGCACCGTGGCGGTGCTCCTCCCCGGAGCCTTCTATTGCCTGCGCGAGCATCGGGTTCCGCCGGTCGAGAGCTTCCGCCGCGCGGGCGTACCGATGGCCGTGGCGACCGACTGCAACCCCGGCACCTCGCCGCTCCTCTCCCTCCTGCTCGCCATGAACATGGCGGCCACTCTCTTCCGCCTGACCGTGAGCGAGTGCCTGCTCGGGGTCACCCGCCACGCGGCGCGAGCCCTCGGCCTCGCCGACGATCGCGGCACGCTCGAGCCGGGCAAGCGGGCCGATCTCGCCCTCTGGTCGATCGAACGGCCGGCCGAGCTCGTCTACATGATCGGTGCCCGCCCGCTCGCCGGCCGGTGGGTCGGCGCATGAGCTCGGGCCCCACGATCCGTGCCGGCGGCAATCCGCTCGCCCTCTGGCGAGCGGTGCGGTCGGGCGAGGTCCGCCCGAGCCTCGCGGCCGAATGCTGGCCGGCGATCGAGGCCGGTCACCGCACCGTCCTCGCCGCCGCCGCAGGAGATCGGGCCGTCTACGGGCTGAACACGGGCTTCGGCAAGCTCGCGCTGGTCCGCGTCCCGGCCGACAAGCTCGCGCTCCTGCAGGTCAACCTGGTCCGATCGCACCAGGCCGGGGTGGGCGAGCCGCTGCCCGCACCCGTCGTCCGCCTCGCCCTCGCCCTGAAGCTCGCGAGCCTCGCCCACGGTGCCTCGGGCGTGCAGCCCGCGGTGTGCCGCCTGCTCGAAGCGATGCTCGAGCGCGAGCTCTTGCCGGTGATCCCGGCCCAGGGCTCGGTCGGCGCCTCGGGCGACCTCGCTCTCCTCGCCCATCTGGCCGCGGTCCTGATCGGCGAGGGCGAGGCCGTCTTCGAGGGCGAGCGCCTGCCCGGTGCGGTAGCGCTCGCTCGTGCCGGCCTCGCACCGGTCACGCTCGGCCCCAAGGAGGGTCTCGCGCTCCTGAACGGCACCCAGGTCTCGACCGCGCTCGCCCTCGACGCGCTCTTCGCTCTCGAGCCCGTCTTCCTCGCTGGCCTCGTCGCGGGGGCCGCCTCGGTCGACGCCGCCGCCGGCTCGGACACGCCTTTCGATCCCCGGATCCACGCGCTCCGCGGCCACCCGGGCCAGATCGCCGTGGCCGCGGCCTTGCGCGCGCTCTTGGAGGGCAGCGCCATCCGCCGCTCGCATCTCGAGGGCGATCCGCGGGTGCAGGACCCCTATTCGCTCCGCTGCCAGCCGCAGGTCGCCGGCGCCTGCCTCGATCTGGTGCGCCAGGCCGCCGCCACCCTCGAGCGCGAGGCGAACGGGGTGACCGACAATCCGCTCGTCTTCGCCACGACGGGCGAGGTCCTCTCGGGCGGCAATTTCCACGCCGAGGCGGTCGCCTTCGCGACCGACCAGCTCGCGCTCGCGATCTGCGAGCTCGGCAACATCGCCCAGCGCCGCTGTGCGCTCTTGTGCGATCCGACCCTCACGGGCCTGCCCGCCTTCCTGGTCCGCGACCCGGGGCTGCGCTCGGGCTTCATGGTGGCCGAGATCGCCTCGGCCGCCCTGGCTTCCGAGAACCGGCAGAAGGCCGCCCCCGCCTCGATCGACACGATCCCGACCTCGATCGACCAGGAGGACCACGTCTCGATGGCGGCGCACGCCGCCCGAAGGCTCTCCGCCATGATCGACAATCTCGCCCGCATCGTCGCGATCGAAGCGCTCATGGCGGCCCAGGGCATCGAGCTGCGCGCACCGCTCGAGACGAGCCCGCGCCTCCGCCTGTTCGTCGAGGCCGTGCGCGCCGTGGTCCCGGCCCTTCACGAGGACCGGCCGCTCTCGCCGGACATCGAGGCCGCAGCTCGGCTCGTGCGCGACGGCAAGCTCGCCGCGCTCCTGACGGCCCGGGAGCGGGCGAGCCTCCTCGGAGAGCAGCCATGAGCACGCTCGACCGGATCGGCCCCGTCGAGATCCGATGGGGCTCCTCGCCGCTCGTCTTGAGCCAGCCGCACGGCGGCACCTGGCTCGCGCCCGAGATCGCGGCCGCCTTGAACGAGACCGGCCGGGCGCTGGCCGACACCGACTGGTGGATCGACCGTCTCTACGCGCCCTTGGCCGAGCGCTTCGCGGCGACCGTCGTCTCGACGCCGATCAGCCGCTACGCGATCGACGTCAACCGCGACCCCGGCGGCGGCTCGCTCTACCCCGGCCGGCCGACGACCGGCCTCGTTCCGACCGAGACTTTCGACGGCGCGCCGATCTGGCAGCCGGGCCTCGAGCCGGATGCGGCCGAGATCGACCGGCGCCGGCGGCTCTGGTTCGAGCCCTACCACGCGGCCCTCGCGGCCGCGATCACGCGCACGAAGCTGCGCCACGGCTTCTGTCTGTTGTGGGACTGCCACTCGATCCGCTCGCGGATCCCGCGGCTCTTCGAGGGGCAGCTTCCCACTTTCAACCTCGGCACCTTCGACGGCCGTGCCTGTTCGCCCGCGCTGCGGGCCGCGGCCGAGCGCGTCCTCGCGGCCTCGAGCGATCGCTTCGTGATCGACGGCCGCTTCAAGGGCGGCTGGATCACCCGCCATTGGGGGCGCCCGCACGACCGCGTCGAGGCCGTGCAGATGGAGCTCGCGCAAGCAGCCTACATGGACGAGACGCCGCCCTGGACCTTGCGCGAAGAGAAGGCGGAGCGGGTGCGCGCCGTCTTCGCCACCCTGATCGACACGCTTCTCGAGGAGGCCGGGCGGCTCCACGCCCCCGGAACCGCGGCATGACCGACCCCCGTCTCGACAACGCCCGCAGGATCCGCGCCCCGCGCGGCCGCGCGATGCGCTGCAAGAGCTGGGCCACCGAAGCGGCCTTGCGCATGCTCATGAACAATCTCGACCCCGAGGTCGCGGAGCGGCCCGAAGCGCTCGTGGTCTACGGCGGCATCGGCCGGGCGGCGCGCGACTGGGAATGCTTCGATCGGATCGTGGCCTCCCTCGAGCGGCTCGAACCGGACGAGACGCTGCTCGTCCAGTCCGGCAAGCCCGTGGGCATCTTCAAGACTTTCCCGGATTCTCCCCGGGTGCTGATCGCGAATTCCAACCTGGTCGCCAAATGGGCCACCTGGGAGGAGTTCGACCGGCTCGATCGGCTCGGCCTCATGATGTACGGCCAGATGACCGCCGGCTCCTGGATCTACATCGGCAGCCAGGGGATCGTGCAGGGCACCTACGAGACCTTCGCCGAGGTCGGCCGGCGGCACTACGGCGGAAATCTCCGCGGGAAGTGGATCCTGACGGCCGGGCTCGGCGGCATGGGCGGCGCCCAGCCGCTCGCTGCGACCATGGCCGGCGCGTCCCTGATCGCGATCGAATGCCGGCCCTCGGCGATCGAGTTCCGGCTGCGGACCCGCTACCTCGACACCAGGGCCGAGACGCTCGACCAGGCCCTCGAGATCGTCGACCGCCATCACCGCCAGGGCAGACCGGTCTCCGTCGGACTGCTCGGCAACGCCGCCGAGCTCCTCCCCGAGATCGTCCGCCGCGGCATCCGCCCCGACGTCCTGACCGACCAGACGAGCGCGCACGATCCGCTGCACGGCTATCTGCCGGCCGGCTGGACGCTCGCCGAGTGGGAGGAGCGCCAGGAGCGCGACCCCGAGGGAGTCAAGCGCGCCGCGAAGGAGTCGATGGCGGTGCACGTGCGCGCCATGCTCGAGCTCTTCCGGCAAGGCGTGCCGACCCTCGATTACGGCAACAACATCCGCCAGATGGCGAAGGACATGGGGGTCGAGGACGCCTTCGCCTTCCCGGGCTTCGTGCCGGCCTATATCCGCCCGCTCTTCTGCCGCGGCATCGGCCCCTTCCGCTGGGCCGCCCTCTCGGGCGACCCCGAGGACATCTACAAGACCGACCAGAAGGTGAAGGAGCTGATCCCGGACGATCCGCACCTCCACCACTGGCTCGACATGGCGAAAGAGAAGATCGCCTTCCAGGGCCTGCCGGCGCGGATCTGCTGGGTCGGCCTCGGCCAGCGGCACCGGCTCGGTCTCGCCTTCAACGAGATGGTGGCCAAGGGCGAGCTCGGAGCCCCGATCGTGATCGGCCGCGACCACCTCGATTCGGGCTCGGTCGCCTCGCCCAACCGCGAGACCGAGGCGATGCGGGACGGCTCGGACGCGGTCGCCGACTGGCCGCTCCTGAACGCCCTCCTGAACTGCGCCTCCGGTGCCTCCTGGGTCTCGATCCACCACGGCGGTGGGGTCGGGATCGGCTATTCCCAGCACGCCGGGATGGTCGTGGTGGCCGACGGCACACCGGAAGCCGCCCGAAGGCTCGAGCGGGTGCTCCGGAACGATCCGGGCACGGGCGTGATGCGCCACGCCGATGCGGGCTATCCGGAAGCGATCGCCTGTGCCCGCGAGCAGGGCCTCGTCCTGCCCTCGCTCGGCATCGGCTTCTGAGACGGGTCGGCCGGCGGTGATCACCCTCGACGGTCGCTCGCTGAGGATCCCGGAGGTCGCGGCGATCGCCCGCGCGGGCGAGCCCGGGGCGCTCGCGCCGGAGGCCCGGGCGCGGGTGGCCGCCTGCACCGACCTCCTCGATTCGATGATCGCCGACGGCACGCCGATCTACGGCATCACGACGGACTTCGGCGCGCTCGACGGGCGCAAGGTGAGCCGGGCCGAGAGCGACCGGCTGCAGCTCGACCCGATCCGCAGCCACGCCGCGGCCGTGGGCGAGCCCATGGCCGCGGACGAGGTCCGCCGCCACGGCGGCGATCCGCGCGCGGGTGCCGCCCGTGGTCGAGGACCGCGAGGTCGGCGCGGACATCGAGGCGGTCGTGACCGCGCTCGCCGAGCTTCCCGAGGAGGTCGCGGTTCGAGCGCGGCCCGGATTTCGCACGCGGCCGATTGCGGCACGGGATCGTCCCGACCGCTGGCACGGGAGGAGAGAGCATGAAGCGTCGCAAGCTGGTCCTGGGCACGGGCGCGGTCGCCGCGAGCGCGGCCGCTTCGAGCTTCCCCAAGCCGGCCCTCTCGCAGGGCCGGATCGAGTGGCGGATGGTGACCGCCTGGCCCAAGAACCTGCCGGGCCCGGGCGTCGCCGCGCAGAAGGTCGCCGATCGGATCGCCGCGGTGACCGGCGGGCGGATCACGGTCAAGCTCCATGCCGCGGGCGAGATCGTGCCGGCCACGGGCGTGTTCGACGCCGTGGCGGCCGGCACCGCCGACCTCTATCACGCGGTCCCCGCTTATTGGGTCTCGAAGTCGCCGGGGATCGGGTTCTTCGGCTCCTTCCCCTTCGGCATGACCGCCTACGAGCAGCAGGCCTGGCTCCTCCACGGCGGCGGCCAGGCGCTCTACGACGAGATCTACGCCCGCTTCGGCATCAAACCCTTCAACACCGGCAACTCGGGGCCCCAGTGGCTGGGCTGGTTCCGCAAGGAGCTCAAGTCGATCGACGATTTCCGTGGACTGCGCTTCCGCACCGCCGGCCTCGGCGCCGAGATGTTCCGCCGGGCCGGTGCCTCGGTCGTCACGCTGCCGGGGGGCGAGATCTTCCAGGCCCTGCAGTCCGGAACGATCGACGCCGCCGAGTTCGTCGGTCCCTTCTCGGACGCACCCTTGGGTCTCCATCAGGTCGCCAAGAACTACTACTTCCCGGGCGTGCAGGAGCCGTCCTCGGCGGAGGAGATCGGCATCAACCTCGATCGCTGGAAGGCACTCTCCGACGACCTCAAGGCGGCCGTCCGCTACGCCTGCCAGTCGGTCGCCGAGGAGATCACGACCGAGTACGACGCCCGCCACCCGCAAGCGCTCGCCCAACTCGTGAGCCAGCACGGGGTACAGGTGAAGGAGGCGCCGAGGGACCTGTTGATCGCCTTCGGCAACGCCGCCGGCCAGATGCTCGCCGAGTACCGCGAGCACCAGGACCCGCTCGTCAAGACGATCGCCAACGCCTACGCCGAGTTCCGCAAACGTAGCCAGAGCTACATGATGCAGAGCTACGGCGCGATCTTCAACGCGCGCGCCTTGCCCATCACCTGGGGCTGAGCGCCGGTCGGCGGGCGCGGGAGGCGATCCCATGGAGGCACTTCTCGCGCTCGCCGGCGCGCTCGACCGCCTCGGCCGGGCGGTCGGCAAGAGCGTGCGCTGGCTCGCCGTCCTCCTCGTCCTGATCCAGCTCGCCGTGGTCGTGCTGCGCTACGCCTTCGGTACGAGCTACATCTGGCTGCAGGAGAGCGTCCTCTACACCAATGCCGCCCTCTTCATGCTGGCGATCGCCTACACCTATCTGGTCGACCAGCACGTCCGGGTCGATCTCGTCTACGCCCGCTGGTCGGCCCGCGGCCGCGCGCTCGCCGACCTTCTGGGAGTCCTCTTCGCGGTCCTGCCCTTCTGCGCCCTCGTGATCTGGGCCTCGTGGGGCTATGTCGCGATCTCCTTCCGGATGGGGGAGGGTCCCATGCAGGTGGGCGGCCTGCCGCTCCTGCCGTGGCTCAAGGCCCTGATCCCGATCATGGCCGTCCTCCTCGCCCTCCAGGGTGTCGCGATCGCGCTCCGCTGCCTCGCGGTCCTGGCCGGCCGAGCCCCCACCCACTTGCCGCATCGCGGCGGCCACGACTCTCGGGAGGTCGAGGCGTGAGCGCGAACCTGCTCGGCAGCGCGCTCGACGCGCTCATGTTCCTCTCCCTCTGCGTGCTGATCCTGAGCGGCCTGCCCGTCGTGTTCGTGCTGGCCGGCTGTGCGGTCGCCTTCGCCGCTCTCGGTTCGCTCCTGGGCGTGTTCGACCCGTTCCTTCTCCGCGCCCTCGCCCAACGGGTCTTCGGCACCATGACCAGCGAGGTGCTGGTCGCCATCCCGCTCTTCGTCTTCATGGGCATCATGCTCGAGCGCTCGCGCATCGCCGAGGAGCTGCTCGAGGCGATGGGCGGTCTGTTCGGCCGCGTGCGCGGCGGCCTCGCCGTCTCGGTCTCGGTGGTGGGGGCGCTCTTGGCCGCCTCGACCGGGATCGTCGGCGCCACCGTCGTCACCATGGGCCTCATGGCCCTGCCCGCCATGCTGCGGCGCGGCTACGACAAGGGGTTCGCCACGGGCTCGATCTGCGCCGCCGGCACCCTCGGCCAGATCATCCCGCCCTCGACCGTCATGGTCATCGTGGGCGAGGTGCTCTCCGCCGCCTACCAGCAGGCCCAGCTCGCTCAGGGGAAATTCACGGTCGAGACGGTTTCGGTCGGCCAGCTCTTCGCCGGTGCCATGATCCCCGGCCTCATGCTCGTCGGCCTCTACGTCCTCTACCAACTCGCCCGCGCCTGGGCGAGCCCGAGGGTGGCCCCGGCCATCCCGAAAGACGAGCTCGGCACGGTCGACGCGCGGCGCCTGTTGGGCGTACTGGTCCCCCCGCTCGTCCTGATCGTCGCCGTGCTGGGCTCGATCCTGGGCGGCGTCGCCACACCCACCGAGGCCGCCTCGGTGGGTGCGGTCGGCGCCACCCTCCTCGCCGCCCGCCGCACCGGCGGGCTCGCCGCCCGCCTCGCCCCCTGGGCCGGCCTGGCGGCCCTCGGCCTCGCGCTCCTGGGCGGCTTCTTCGACCTCCGTCTGGGTCGCGAGACCGTACCGCTTCCCGATCGGCTGGCGACCGGCGCTGCGATCCTGCTCGTCCTCCTCCTCGCCGCGGGCCTCCTCGCAGCGCTCCTCGCCCTCGCCCGGAGCGGCGTGCTCGCGCGAGTGTGCGAGAGCACGACGACCATCACCGCGATGATCTTCGCCACGCTCATCGGCGCCACGCTCTTCGCCCTCGTCTTCCGCGGCCTCGGCGGCGAGGAGACCGTCAAGGAACTGCTGGCGGCGCTCCCGGGCGGAGCGTGGGGCGCGCTCGCCACGGTGATGGCCGTGATGTTCCTCATGGGCTTCTTCTTGGACTTCGTCGAGATCACGATCATCGTCATCCCGATCGTCGGCCCCGTGCTGCTCGCCATGGACATGGATCCGATCTGGCTCGGCGTGTTGATCGCGATCAACCTGCAGACGAGCTTCTTGACCCCGCCCTTCGGCTTCGCGCTCTTCTACCTGGCCGGCGTGGCCCCGAAAGAGGTGAGCGCCCGCGACCTCTATCGCGGCATCGTCCCCTTCGTGGTCCTCCAGCTCCTCGCGCTCGCGATCGTGGCGGCCTTCCCCGGCCTCGCCACGTGGCTGCCGCGCCTGCTCTTCTGACGCCGCCGTCGGCCATGGACCCGACCCCGCTCTATCGGCGGATCATGGAGACGATCCGCGCCGAGATCGCCGAAGGTCGCCTGCCGCCCGGCGCGCGCGTGCCCTCCGAGCACGAGCTCGTCCGCCGCTTCGGCGTGGCGCGGATGACCGCCAACCGGGCGCTCAACGCGCTCGCCGCAGAAGGGCTCATCGTCCGCACCGCCGGCAGCGGTACCTACGTCGCCGAACGCCGGGTCGACGTCCCGCTCCTCCTGGTTCCCGACATCGCCGCCGAGATCCGCGCCTCCGGCCGCGCCCACCGGGCCGAGGTGCTGAAGCTCGAGGCGGCCCCCGCACCCGATCCGGTCGCCGCGGCTCTCGAGCTCGAGCCGGGGGCGGAGGCATTCCACAGCCTCCTCCTGCACCGCGCCGACGGAACGCCCTTGCAACTCGAGGACCGCTGGGTCAACCCGGCCTACGCTCCCGCCTATCTCGAGCAGGATTTCCGGACCCGTACACCGAATGCCTACCTCACCGCGATCGGCCGGGTGATCGAGGCCGAGCAAGAGATCGAGGCGGTGGCCGCGCAGCCCGAGGAGGCGCGTCTGCTCGAGGTTTCGCCCGGCACCCCGTGCCTCGCCGTACGCCGCCGCACCTTCGCCAACGGGCTCTGGGCGACCAGCGTGCGCGTGCTCGGCCCCGGCCGCCGCTGGCGCCTCAAGGGCCGCTTCCGCCCCTCGCTGCCGGCCTGAGCGCGCTCGCGGGCCTCAGAAACCCAGCCAGGCGGCCACGGGTTCGATCTGGGTCGCATCCATCAGCGCCGGTGCGTGGCCGCAGCCCGGAAAGACCAGGATCTCGCATTCGGGACCCCGCCGGAGCATCGCCCGTGCCGTCTCCTCGCCCAGGAGCGTGGACAGCGCCCCCCGCAGGACGAGGGTGGGTGCAGCGATCGCGTCCCAGAGCGGCCAGAGCTCGATGTCGCTCGCCGCCTGGCCTTCGTAGGGCAGCCGGATGCCCGGGTCGTAGTGCAGCCGCAGCCCCTCCGGCGTCGCCCGCACCGAATGCTCGGCCAGATGCCGCCACTGCTCGTCCGACAGCCGCCCGAACGGTGCGTGGATCTTCCGCAGATAGGCCTCGGCCTCGTCGAGCGAGGCGAAGAGCGGGTCCTGGCCGACATAGCCGCGGATGATCTCGAGCGCCGCCTGCGGCACGAAAGGTCCGATGTCGTTGAGGACGAGCCTGCGGATCCGCGTGCCGGGTGCTGCGGCGAGCGCCATGCCGACGAGCCCGCCCATGGACGTGCCGATCCAGTCGACCGCGTCGAGGCCGAGGAGCTCGAGCGCGCGGGCGAGCTGGGCCGCGTAGGTCGGCACCGTGTAGGCACGCTTGTCGGGGAGCCAGGAGCTGCGGCCGCGACCGACGACGTCGATCGCGAGCACCCGGGCACCGCGCGCCGCGAGCGCCCCGGCGAGGGCGTCGAAGTCGCGGGCGTTGCGGGTCAGGCCGTGGACGCAGACGACGGTGCGCGCGGCCTCTTCCGGGCCGTGCTCGACGAGCCCGAGCCGCACGCCCGCATGCGGCCCGTCGAGCTCGAGGGAGAGGAGCCGCACCGTCGCCTCCGATCCGCCGTCCCGGAGACCGCCCGGGCCCTCAGAACGGGCGGGTCGGCACCGTATCGTCGATCCGATCGAGATACTGCTTCACGAAGTCGAAACCGACGAGTCGGATATAGGCGTCGGCGAGCCGTCGCGTCGTCGGGCCCCAGACCCGCCCCTCGGGCCCGATCCGGTTGCCGTTGACGGAGCGCACCGGGCAGATGCAGAGCGAAGTCGAGGTCAAGAACGCCTCGTCCGCATTGTAGGCGTCGTAGAGGTCGAGGTCGGCCTCGACGACCTCGATCCCGGCCTCGCCGGCGAGCTCCATCACGGTGCGCCGGCTCACCCCCGGAAGCACGTACTGCTCGCGCGGGGTGAGGAGCGTGCCGTCGCGGACGAGGAAAATGTTCGAGCCGAGCCCCTCGGCCAGGTTGCCGTTGGCGTCGAGCAGCACCGCCCAGGCCTCGGGGTCGAGGGCCTCGACCTCCCGGCTCGCGACGATCAGGTTCAGATAATTGTGTGTCTTGGCCCGCGGCGAGAGCATGTCCGGGGCGATGCGGCGCTGCGATGGCGTGACGACCTTGATCCCGTCGCGGAACAGTTTGGCGCGCTGGCGCAGCGGCAGCGGCATGCACTCGACGATCACGGTCGGGCCGTAATGGTCCCAATTGTCGCCCTCGACCTTCTTGATGCCGCGACTCACCCGCTGGCCGAGCCAATAGTCGTCGTTCGGTCCCAACAGGTGCCGGTTGCGCTCGAACACCTCTTCCGAGATCGCGATCATCTCGGCCGGCGAGAGGCCGGGGTCGATCCGCAGGTAGCGGAGCGAGCGGTAAAAGCGCTCGATGTGCTCGGCGAGGCGGAAGATCTTGTGGCCGAAGGTCCGGGTCATGTCGAAGGCGCCGTCGCCATAGACCCAGCTCGTATCGCGGAAGGGGACGCGGACCTCGCTCTCGGGCACGTACTTGCCGTTGAAGTAGCAGATCCGCTCGTTGGCCCGGTTCATCGCGTCCCTCCGCTCCGTCCGCGGGCGAGGCTAGGCCCGGCCCGCAGGCACGACAAGCGCGGCCCCGGCATGCCCGGCGACCGGCCGAGGGGAGGGACTCAGCCCTGGAGGGTCCGCGGCAGCCAGAGGGCGAGGTCGGGAAAAGACACGAGCAGCAGGATCGCGATCGCCTGGAGGATCATGAAGGGCCAGACCGCGGCGAAGATCTCCTGCAGCGTGATCTCGGGCGGTGCTACGCCCTTGAGGTAGAAGCAGGCCGGGCCGAAGGGCGGTGACAGATAGCTCATCTGCATATTCAAACAGAAGAGTACACCGAACCAGACCTTGTCGTAGCCGAGCGTTTCGACGATCGGCACGAAGACCGGCATGGTCAACAACAAGATGCCGATCCAATCGATGAAGCAGCCCATGATCGCGAGGATCACCATCATGATGAGGATCACGACCCAGGGCTCGTAGGGCAGGTAGCCGATCGCGGAGCGCATCCAGGCGATCCCGCCCAACAGATTGTAGACCCCGATCAGCGCGGTGGCGCCGAAGGTGAGCCAGAGAAGCAGCCCGCAGGCGGCCATCGTCTGCCGCGAGGCGTCCCGCAGCATCGACCAGGAGAGCTCGCCGCGCAGCCAGGCGGCGAGGATCACACCCAACACCCCCATGGCGGCCGCCTCGGTGACCGCGGCGAGCCCCAGATAGATCGTGCCGAGCACCGAGAAGGCGATGCCGATCGGCAGAACGAGGCTCTTCAGCATCGCGAGCTTCTCGGCGAGCGGCATCGCCCGCTCGGCCTCGGGTAGCGGCGGCCCGGCGCTCGGGTCGAGCAGGCAGCGGGCCAGCACGTAGAGGGCGTAGAGCCCGGCCAGGAGCAGCCCGGGGACGATCGCCGCGAGGAACAGATCACCGATCGAGACGTTGGCGGTGAGGCCGTAGAAGACGAGGACGATCGAGGGGGGGATCATGGTGCCGAGCGAGCCGCCGCCGCACACGATCCCGATCGCGAGCCTGCGATCGTAGCCGAGCCGGAGCATCTGGGGGAGGGCCACGAGGCCCAGGAGGATCACCTCGCCGCCGATGATCCCCGTCGTAGCGGCCATCAGCACCGCGGCGACGAGCGTCATGAGCCCTACCCCGCCCGGCGTCCGCCCGGCCCAGACGCTCATCGCGGAATAGAGGTCCCTCGCCACCCCGCTCCGGTCCATGATGGTGGCCATCAAGAGGAACATCGGGACCGAGAGGAGGACGTAGTTGGTGACGAAGCCGTAGATCCGGCTCGAGATCAACAGGAGTGCGTCGAAGCCGAAGAAGGCGAGGGTGAAGCCCACGCCGATCGCACCCAGCGCGAAGGCCATGGGCATGCCGATGGCGAGGAGCAGGAAGAGCGCCCCCACCATGGCGAGCGTGACGAGCTCGATGCTCAAGGCCGTGCACTCCGAGGCCGGCGAAGGACCTCGTTCAGATGGGCCGCGAGCTGGGCGAGGAGCAGCACCGAGCCCAGGAAGAAGGCGATCCGGACGACCACCGGCATGGGGAAGTTCCAGGCGTGCCCGCTCATCTCCCAGATCAGCACGGATTCGAGCGCCTGGGCGCCCGTGAACCAGGCGAGCACGGCTGCGTAGAACGTGGCGAGGGCGAGGCCCAGGACATCGCAGACGCGTCGAGCGCCGGCCGGCAAGAGGTCGTAGAGCGAGGTGATCCGGATGTGCTCGCGGCGTGCCTGGGCATAGGCGCCGCCCACGAGGAACCCGATCACGCAGAGCATGGTGGTGAGGTCGTGGACCCAGATCGTCGGTGCGGCGAACAGCGAGGCGGAGATCACCTCGTAGCCGGTGAGCAGGGCCGCGAGCAGGAACAGCCAGGCGCAGACCTCACCGGTACGGCGCGACCATCGCTCGATCGCCCCCTCGGGCCCGCCCGTCTCCATCCGCCCCTCCCCTGCTCGCACCGACCGTTACCTCTCGCGATCGGCGGGCCAGCCGTCGCGGTCCCCCCGGACCCGCGCGAAAGCCCTGCGACCCGGTGTCGGCTCTCCCGGGTGGCCGAGACCGCCCGTCATCGGCCGCAGCCACCCGCATCCAGCACGAGGCTCGGGAGCGCCGCGCGCCCCCGCGGTCCTCGAAGCTTCCGCCACGCGCGGACCATCTCGGTCGATCATCCGTCTCCCGGGACTTTTCCCCTCGGCCGGCCGCATCCGCACCGAAGCCGCTTCGAATGTCTCCCGCGCGACTTGGCGGAGAGCCGGACGCCGCCCCGACCGGCCGACCGGTTCCATCGACGACGGCCGCGGCCGACCGCTTCCCCGAGCGGGGCCCGAGCCGTAGCGTCGCCGTCCGCTGCGGCAGCGAGCCTCGACTCGCTGCGCCCGCGCGGCGGTCCGGCCGCTCGGGCCAGCCGAAACTCGGAAGGATCGCCTCGGCTCGGGCAGGCCAGCGACCGCGGAACGACACCCGGCGTACGCCGGTCGGGCCACGCCATCGCACTCGGCCCCCTCGGCCCGGCAGCGCCTCTGCCTCCGCGTGCGAGCCGCCCCATCGTCCCGCCGCGGGCGAAACGAGCCGTGCCGACGTGCCGGCGGAACCGTAGCCGCGCAGGCGAGGCAGCCCGGCCCGGACCCCGCGGCACAGGCTCGGCGAACCCGCCCGATCCGCCCCGCCCGGCCCGCGAGCCGAGCCGTGACCGGGCGCAGGAGGAGCGCCCGGCCCGCGAGGACCCGACGATTTCGCCTCGCGCGAGGCGATCGACCCGTCGACCCGCCTCGGGCGGCAGGATCCGCACGGTGTCCGCTCCCGTGGCGAGCCTCGACCGCCTCGCGCTCGCCCGACGGTCCGGCCGCCGCGACCAGGCGAAACTCCGGGCCATCGCCTCGGCCGAGACGGGCCACCGGCCGCAGAACGGGACCCGGCGAGCCCGGGTCGGGCCGGGACATCCCGCTCTTCGCTGGACCGGCCCGGCGGTCCCTCCCCCTTCCCGCCGGAGCGGCGGCACGGTGGCCGACGCCAAGCCCGCATATGAGTTCGCCGAGTCCGAGG
>DAIOUO010000027.1:0-18269 GCA_036759485.1 Geminicoccaceae bacterium
CATGCCGGCCGCCGTCCGGACCGGCAAGCCGCGCCTCGCCCGCCCCGCGCCGATCCGGCGGCGGCCGCTGCTCAAGGCCCCGGAGGCTCGGGCGAGCCCGCATGGAAGGCCAACGCGCCCGGATGCCAAGCGAACGGCGCCTCGGCCGGAGCGAGGACGAGTGGCGATTCGGCCAGCGCTTCCGCCACGAGCCAGGCGTGGCGGGCGGGAAAGTCGGCGCGCGCGAGCAGGAGCCGATCCTCGAGCCGGGCCAGGACGACGAGATCGAGCGCGCCGTACGCGGCGAACGGCCCCTCCCCGCTGCGCATCGCGAGCGCGGTCGCGGTATCGAGGAGCGCCACCTCGAGCTGCGCGGTGGCGAGCAGGCTCGCGAGCCGCTCGGCGTGAGGCGCCCGCGCCACCCGGGCGCTCGAGTCGGGAAGGTGCGACCAGAGCTCGAATTCCAGCGCCTTGGCGAGCGCGTAGCCCTCCGGGTCGTCGCGCCTGCAGCCGATCAGCAGGTGGCGCTCACGGTAGACCACCCATTGGCGGTAAGGGGTGTGACCGGCGAGCGGAACCGTGGCGATGGCCGCGAGCAGTCCCCACGCCGCCCGCCGCCGCGTCGCCCTCATCGCTCGAAGACGTCCTCGTTCAGCACCGCGGTGACGATGAAGTTCGGCACGTCGACCACCTGGCCGACCCGCAGGTCGACCGCCACCGAGGCCAACACGTAGGCCTGCTCGCGGCTGAGCCCGCGGGTCCGCACGATGTGGTCGATCATCTTGACGAGCGCGTCGCGTGCGGCCAGCGTCCGATCCTCGGACAGGTTCTCGAGATCGCCGATCTTCTGGCCGTTCAGGTAGCGGTGGTACACCGGCACGCCGCCCTTGTCCTTGAGGGGCAAACCGATCGTCTGGTGGAAGCGGGTCGGTTCGATGTTGCGGATCTGTGGCCCACCTCGGACCTGCGGTCCCTTGATCACGGCGCCGAGGCCCTTCTCGATGCGGGTCACCACGGTTACCACCGCCCCCATCTCGATCGCCGTGCCGGAGACCTCGCCGTCGCCCTGGGCATAGTGCACGTCACCCACGAACAGGCCGCAGCCGTCGACGAAGCAGGGCAGCAGGAGCGTCGTGCCGACCTGCATCTGCTGCACGTCCATGTTGCCGCCGTTTTCGCGCGGCGGGATGGTCCGCAGGCACTGATGCTTGTGGCTGCCGTTCGGCCCGCAGACCGCACTCGGCAGGGCGCCGATCGGTTGCGGAGGCAGGGCTATGCCGCCGGCGGCACCGAGCGAGGCCTCGCGGGCGAGCCAGGCCTCGACCTCGGATACCCCCGGCAGCGTGCCGATCGATCCGGTGAAGGCCTCGTAGGGGATCCGCACGCCGGGCATCTGGTCGGAAACCGCGAAGGCCCGGTTCAGCTTCCAATTGACGATATAGGGCTCGCCGAAGAGATCGCGCAGAAAGCCGAAGCCCGGCACGATCAGCGTGTAGCCGTATTGGTCGGGCTCGATGTCGACGAAGGTGACCGCGAGCGCGTCGCCGCGCTCCGCCCCTTCGATGTGGACCGGCCCGGTCATCGGGTGGACGAGGTTGAGGTCGGCCGCCGCCAGATCGTCCTTGGTCGAATCGAGCCGCAGATCGGAATCGAGCGCATCGCGGGTGTGGAACACGATGTGGTCGCCGGGCCGAGCCCGCGCCACCGCCGGGATCGCCGGATGGTAGCGGTTGAAGCAGTTCGGGTCCTGGGCGCAGTGCGCACCGCGTTTCTCGAGCACCACCCGACGCTGCCAGCGCTGCTCGGTCGTATCCGCAAGGGCCGCCTGCGCCAGAAGCGCGAAGGCCGACGCCACGAGCCATGCCCGACGCCCCATCGGCGTCCTCCCCGATCGTCGTTTCGCCCCGGCGCCTCCTGGACCGGATTGCGGCCGGAGCCGGACGGTTCAGCATAGCCGTACCTGCGCGCGCGGCAAGTCCGACCCACCCGCCCGCCGAGACCCGCCGCGGAACGCCGCGCCGATTCGGCCACGCCATGCGCCGCGACCCCCGACCGAGGGGCCCGGCGGGGATGCGGGACGCCCGGCACCGTGGCCGGCCCGCTCGGGCCGCGGTCTCGCGAGGCCGAGCGCCGCTGTCGCCCGGTGATCCGGATGGGCCCACCGATGCGGCCTCGGCGAGCGCGATCCGCACCGCCTCGAGATCCGGGTGGGGTACCGGCTCGCGGGTCGCGGCCATCCCGAGTTCGCCGGTCTCGACTGCGCGACGGCGGTGGCGTCGATCGACCCGTTGATCCGCGTGGACCGGCTCGCGTTCGAGGCCGGCCGCCGACCCTGGGCGGAACCCGCCGAGAACGGCCGCGCGTCGGTCGCGGAATCCGGCGCCTTCGTTCGTTCGGCTCTTCGAGCCCTTTCGGCATCGGCCGGACTCCGGCGACGCGCCTCTCGCTGCTGCACCACCTCCTCCGTCCGCGAGGAACCCGGAGACAAGAAGGCGAGAAATCCGGCGGCGGCAGGTCCGTCACCCGCCGCCTGCCCGACGACGCTCCGTTTCGCCGTTCGAACGAACCGGTCGCTCCCGATCGCGCTCGGAGGATCGGCCGGGTCGAGCCTCGTCGGAACTCCGAAGCGGGCCTTCGACCCCTTCTTCGGCTCGCCCGCGCATTCCGGCGTTCGCGGGAGCCCGGCCGCGCGCCGGGACTCGGGCCCACGGCTTTCCCGCTACACTGTCCCCGACGAACCGGACGAATGCGTGGAGAAGAAGCCGCGAAGGAGGAGTACCCCCAAGGCTCGCTTCCGGCGGCTCTGCTCGTGGGCCTCGGGGCGACCCTCGGTGCGGGTGGCGAACCGGGACCGCTATCAGACCCCCGGCTCGGAGGCGGTGGACGGCACATCGAACGGCCCGTCTATCCGGGACCGTTCGGAACGGCCGGAGAGCGGAGCCGACCCGTTACGCCGACGTCGCGGGCGCGAGCGCGCCGGCGCGGTCCCGGCTCGAGGCCATGGCGAGGGCGATCCGGACCGCCTCGAGGCTCGGCCCGAGCGACGCCCGCCGGGTCCCGACGATGTCGAAGGCGGTGCCGTGGGCGGGTGTGGTGACCGGCACCGGCAGACCCCAGAGCACCGTGACGCCGCTTTCGAAGCCCAGGAGCTTGACCGCGATCTGGCCCTGGTCGTGGTACATGGTCACGACCGCGTCGAACGCGCCGGCCCTGGCCCGCAGGAAGACGGTGTCGGCCGGATAGGGCCCCTCGGCGGGCAGCCCCAGTGCGCGCGCCCGCTCGACCGCCGGGCCGATCACCTCGATCTCCTCGCGGCCGAAGGCGCCACCCTCACCGGCGTGCGGGTTCAATGCGGCGACCGCGATCCGCGGCCGGGCGATCCCGGCGGCGCGGAGCGCGTCTCGGGTCGTCGCGATCCGCTCGACGATCCTCTCGACGGTCAGGAGACCGGCCACCTCGCGCAGCGGGACGTGCGAGGTCACCCGCGCGTTCCAGAAGGCCGCGATCACGTTGAACTCGGCGCAAGGCGCATCGATGCCGAGATACTCGACCGCCTCCACCACCTCGTCCTCGTAGCTCGGATGACCGAGCCGGATCGCCTGCTTGTTGAAAGGGGTGAAGGTGATCGCGTCGATCCGGCCGGTGCTCGCCAGATCGAGCGCTGCCCGATAGCCCGCGAGCGCCGCTCGGCCGGCGGTGGCCGAAACCCGCCCGGGCGGGCAGTCGGCTGGATCGCAATCGGCCCGATCCCAGAAGGCCGGCCGGCCGGGGGCCGAGCGGACGAGCGCCGCCTCGAGCTCGCGCTCGACCGCCACCACCGGCCGCAGCCCCGCCTGGTCCATTCCGCGGGCGAGCACCCGCGCATCGCCGATCCCGAGGATCGCCGCTCGCTCGCACACCTCGGGCCGGTCGAGCAGCCGGGCGAAGAGCTCGGGGCCGATCCCGGCCGCATCGCCCATGACGAGGGCGAGCCGCGGGGCGCTCATCGTTCGGCCTGCGCCGCTGGCCGGTCGGGAGCTCCGACCGCGCCCTCGGCGAACAGAGCCTCGGCTTCGGCGTCCGAAAAGCCGCACTCGGCGAGGATCGCCGCCGTGTCCTCGCCGAGCCGCGGCGGCCCCCTGCGCGGTCCGGTCGCGACACCCTCGACCTTGATCGGGCAACCGAGCGCCCGCACCCGACCGACGCTCGCATGCTCGACCTCGACCACCATCTCGCGCGCCCGGGTCTGCGGATCGGCGAGCATCTCGAGCACGTCGTTGACCGGCCCCGCCGGCACACCCGCCGCATCGAGCCGGGCGAGCCATTCGCCGGCCGGCCGGCGGCGGAAGAGATCGGCCAGGATGGCGCGCAGATCCTCGAGGTTGCGCATCCGGTCGGCGTTGGTGGCGAAGCGCGGATCGTCGGCGAGCGTCGGCGCCTCGAGGATCGCGCACAATCGGCGCCAATTGGCCTGATTGGCCCCGCCCACCACGATCCAACGCCCGTCCGCGGTCGGGAAGGCCTCGTAGGGTGCGGAGAGCGGATGGGCCGAACCGAGCGGGCCCGGTGCGGTGCCGGTCGCGAGTGCGATCGCGGATTGCCAATAGGTGAAGACGATGCCGGCTTCGAACAGCGAAGTCTCGACCAACCGGCCGCGGCCGGTCCGTGCCCGCTCGACCAGCGCCGCGAGGATGCCGACCGCCGCCAGCATGCCGGCGCCGATGTCGGTCAGGGGCGGGCCGCACTTGACGGGCGGCTCGCCGCGCCGTGTGCCGGTGATGCTCATGATCCCGGACATCGCCTGGGCGACGAGGTCGAAGCCACCCTTGTCGGCGTAGGGGCCGCTCCGGCCGAAGCCCGTGATCGCGCAGTAGACGAGGGCCGGCCAGCGCTCCCGCACCTGCGGCCAGCCGAAGCCGAGCCGCTCGAGCGTGCCGGCCCGATAGTTCTCGACCAGCACATCCGCCCGGTCGAGCAGCCGGCCGAGCACGAGCCGGCCGCCCTCCTTCTTGAGGTCTAGGGCGAGGCCGCGTTTGCCCCGGTTCATCATGCAGAACGCGGCCGATTCCTCCGCCCCGTTCGGCCCGCGCAGGGTGGGCGGGACCGAGCGGCGGCTGTCGTCGCCGTCGGGCAGACGCTCGACCTTGATCACCTCCGCACCGAGATCGGCGAGAAGCTGGGTGCAGGTGGGTCCGGCCATGACATGGGTGAGGTCGACCACCCGCACGCCCTCGAGCAGGCTCACGGCACGCCTCCCCTCAGCGGCCCCGGAAGACCGGCTTGCGCTTCTCGAGGAAGGCGCGGGTGCCCTCGGCGAAGTCCTCGGTGCCGAAGCAGAGGTAGGATTCCTCCTCTTCCTCGGGCGTGAGCGGCCGCGGGTCCATCAGGCGATTGGCGAACTTCTTGTGCCAGCGGGCGACGAGCGGGGCACCCTCGGCGATCCGCCGGGCGGTGGCGAGCGCCTCCGCCATGACCGCTCCGTCGGCCACGACCCGGTTGACCAGCCCGATGCGAAGCGCCTCCTCGGCACCCAGGAGATCGCCCTCGAGCAGGATGCGGAGCGCGTTCGACTTGCCGACCAGCCGGATCAGGGGTGCGAGTTCGCCATAGGCCACGACGAGCCCGAGCCGCTTGATCGGGATGCCGAAGCGCGAGCCCACACCGCAGATCCGAAGATCGGCGTTGCAGGCGAGCTCGAGGCCGCCGCCCACGCACAAGCCCTCGATCGCCACCACGACGGGATGGCGGATCGCGCGGAGCGCATCGAGGGTCGCATGGGTGCGCTTCGCGTAGGCCTTCGCTTTCTCGACGGTCGAGCGGATCGCTTCGAACTCGGTGATGTCGGCCCCGACCGAGAAGGCCCGCTCGCCCGCTCCGGTCAGGATCACGCAGCGCAGCGTCTCGTCGCGGTCGAGCTCGGTCAAGACGGCCCCCAACCGGTCCCACATCCCTTGCGAGATCGCGTTGAGGCGTGCCGGCTGGTCGAGGACGACCCGGGCGATGCCGGGCTCCACGGTCTCAAGGTGCACGGTCCCGGCCATCCGCGGCTCCTAACGGTAGAAGAATTCGACGAGGAACAGGGGAATGGCCGGAACGTAGGTCACGAGCAAGAGCACCAGGAGCAGCACGCCTATGAAGGGGAGGTTCCAGCGGGTGACCGCCCAGATGTCCGCCCTGGCGATCGAGCAGGCGGTCATGAGCACGCTCGCCACGGGCGGGGTCTGCTGACCGATCGCGATGTTCAAGGTGACGACCAGGCCGAAATGGACCGGGTCGATGCCGACCGCGCGCACGATCGGCATGACGATCGGCACGACGAGGATGATCGCCGCGGCGCCGTGCAGGAAGCAGCCGAGGACGAGGAAGAGGAGGTTCAAGAGGGCGAGGACGGCCCAGGGCTCGGCGGTGAGGCCGGTGATCGCTTGGGCGAGCGTCTGCGGGATGCGCGCTTCGGTGAGATACTCGCCCAGAAGTGCCGAGGTGGCGATCAGCAGCATCACGACGGCGGTCTGCACCACCCCCTCGCGAGCCCCCTCGAGGATCGCCCGGAGCGACAGCTCGCGATAGAGCGCGCCCACGAGCAGGGCCGCCACCACGGCGAGCCCCGCGGCCTCGGTCGCGGTCACGAGGCCCGTGAAGATCCCGCCCAGGATGATCGCCGGCAACAGAAGAGCCCAGCCGGCCTCGCGGGTGGCGGTCCAGAGCCGGCAGAGGTCGAAGGCCTGTTCGACCGGGAAGCCGTAGCGCCGGGCGTAGAAGGCGCAGAGCAGCATCATGAGGCCGCCACCCAGAAAGCCCGGAACGAAGCCGGCGACGAAGAGCTGGACCACCGAGGCGTCGGCCATGACCGCGTAGAGGATCATGGGGATGCTGGGCGGGATGATGATCGCGAGGCTGGCCGAGCTCGATGTCACCGCAGCCGCGAACTCCTTGGGATAGCCGCGCCGCTCCATGGCCGGCATGAGCACCGAGCCGAGGGCCGCCACGTCCGCCACCGCCGAGCCCGAGATCTCGGCGAAGAACAGCGAGGCCGCGACGTTGACCATGGCGAGGCCGCCGCGCACGAAGCCCACGAGGGCCGAAGCGAGAGCCACGAGCCGTCGGGTGATGCCGGCCGTGTTCATGATGGTGCCGGCCAGGACGAACAGCGGGATGGCGAGAAGCGGGAAGTTGGTCGAGGCGCTGAAGAGCGTGACCGCGCTCGTGACCAGGGATTCGAAGCCCTGCGCCGCCCAGAAGGCGGCGAGCCCGACCACCGCGAGCGCGACTGCGATCGGCACGTCGAGCAGGACGAGTACGATCAGGAAGAGCAGCAGGAGAGCTCCGCTCATCGCGCCCCCTCGACCGGCACCCGCTCGGGGTCGAGCGCCGCGGCCCCGCGCCGTGCCTCGGCGAGCCGGTCGGGCAGCGTCAAGACCTCGGCCAGGACGAACAGGGAAGCGGCGATCGGGATCGCCGACTGGCTCAAGCCGACCGTGAGCCAGGGCAGGGTGACGAGCCGCTCGTCGCCCAGGATCCGCAGGATCTCGAAGCCGAACCAGGCGATCAGGCCCATCGCACCGCAGACGAGTGCGGCACGGACCAGCACGAGCGGGACCCGCAGCCCCGGCGGGGCCATGGCCACGAGATCGGGCATGCCGAGATGGGCCCGCTCGAGAGCGGCGAGCGCCGCGCCGTACCAGGTGAGCCAGGCGAGCAGGATGCCCGCCACCTCGTCGTACCAGCCGATCGGCGCGCCGAGTTTGCGCAGAACCACGCCGGCCGCGATCAGGACGGCGATCGCGAGCAGCAGCGACACGCCCACCGTCACGAGCGCGCCGCGCAGGAGCCGGCGCACCACGATCAGGGCGGACATCGGTGTGGACGTGTCGTCAGCAGCCGTTGGCGAGAGCGAGAGCTTTGTCGATCAGCGCCTTGCCGCCCGGCACTTCCTTCTCGAAGAGCTCGTAGACCGGCTTGGACGCGGCCACGAAAGCGTCGCGGTCGGCCTTGTTGAACTGCATCCCGGCCTTGATCAGCCGATCGCGCGAGGCGCCGTCCTCCTTCTCCGCGAGCTCGTAGGTCCATTCCTGGACCGGCACCGCCTCCTCGAGCAGCGCCTTCTGCACCGCCTCCGGATAGCTCTTGAACTTGCGCACGCTCGTCATCGGGAAGGACGGCGTGTAGACGTGGTTCGTCTCGGAGAGATACTTCTGCACCTCTTGGAACTTGCCGCTCTCGATGTTGACGTAGGGATTCTCCTGACCGTCCACGACGCCCGTCTGCAGCGCCACGAACAGTTCGGCGAAGCCCATCGGCACCGGAGCCGCGCCGTAGGCCTCGAACATCTTGGCCCGCCAGACTCCCTGCGGGATGCGGATCTTGAGCCCCTCGAGGTCCTTGGGCGTCACGATCGGCCGCTTGTTGTTGGTCACCTGGCGAACGCCGTTCTCCCACACGCCCAGAAGCTTGTAGCCCTTCTCCTCGAGCTTGGGGGCGAGGACCGGCCAGACGAGCTCCTTGGCGATGCAGCGCATGTGTGCCCGGTCCTTGACCAGGTACGGCATGTCGAACAGGCCGAACTCGGGCGTGATCGTCGAGGTGATCGTCGAGGGCTGCGAGATGTCGAGCGTTCCGAGCTTGACCTTCTGCAGCATGTCCTTGTCCGAGCCGAGCTGGCTCGAATGGTAGAGCTCCATCTTGGCGACGCCCGAAAGGCGCGCATTGACCCGCTCGACGTACTTCTCGGCGGAGGCGACCTGCACCGAGCCGGGCTGGCTCGTGGTACCGAACTGGATCACGAGCTCCGCCGTTGCGACCGGCACCCAGAGCGTGGTCGCGAGCCCGAGACCCGTGAGCACGGCGCGCATGGCGAGCCTCCCCTTGTCTGTCGCCTCCTTTTCGGCTGCCAGGAGCGAGGCCCGCCGTCAACCCGAACCGCGGTCCTCGTAGAGCCGCGAGACGCTCGCCGCATCCGCCATCGGGCTCGCTCCGGCGAACCCGTGGTAGCGTTCGACCGCCGTCTCGATCAAGGGCAGCTCGAGGCCGAGCGCGGCCACGAACCGGCGGACGTTGACGAGATCCTTGTCGAGCTGGCGGGCATAGGCGCGCGGCGGGTCGAAGGCGCGCTGCTGTTGCTGGGTGAAGATCCGCTGCAGGATGGTCGAATCGGCCATCCCGCCGGCGAGGGCCCTCGGCAGGAGGGCGGCGTCGAGCCCGGCCTTCTCGACCAGCGCCAGGACCTCGGCCATCAGCACGTAACCCACGCCCACGATCGCCTGGTTGGCGATCTTGGCGGTCTGCCCGGCGCCGAGCGGGCCCATGTGAGTGAGGTTCGCGGCCAGGGCTTCGAGCACCGGCCGCGCCCGCTCGAGGTCGGCCGGATCGCCCCCCACCATGATCGTGAGCCGGCCCTCCCGTGCCGGGCCAGGGCCACCCGAGACCGGCGCGTCGAGCCAGCGCCAGCCGGCTTCGCGGGCGAGCCTGTCCGCGATCCGTCGGGTGTCGTCGGGGTTGACGGTCGAGAAGTCGATCACGAGGCGGCCGTCGCCCGGCACCGTCGCGATCCCGTCCTCGGCGAAGCAGCAGCGTTCGACCGCCGCGGCGTGCAGGACGCACTGGCAGAGAATGTCGCAGCTCCGGGCGACCTCGGCCGGGCTCGAGGCGGCGCTCGCCCCGTGCGCGGTCACGAGCGGGATCCGCTCGGGCTCGAGGTTCCAGACCGTGACCGGAAAGCCTCGCTCGAGGAGACGGAGAACCATCTCCTTGCCCATGATGCCGATGCCGAGAAAACCGAGCCGAGGCAGCCCGCTCATCGCCCCTCCCCCTTCTCCGCCGCCGGCATCCGGCCGGCGAGCCGTTCGAAGACGCGGATCACCGCGTGGTGGCCGAGCCCGGCTTCGCCGGCCGCGGCCTGGGCGAGCATCAGGCTCGAGGCGAGCGCGGTCGCGGGCAGGGGCACGCCGGCTGCGAACGACGCCTCCTGGGCGAGCCGCAGATCCTTGAGCATGAGCGCCATGCGGAAGGCCGGTGCGGCCTCGTCGCGGGCCATCCGTAGCCCGAAGGTCTCCATGAGCCAGGAGCGAGCGGCCCCGCCGAGCAGAACCTCCAGCACCGCTTCGGGGTCGAGGCCGAGCCCGCGCGCCAGGGTGATCGCCTCGGCGACCGCCACGAGATGCTGGGCCACGACGATCTGGTTGCAGAGCTTGGTCGCCTGACCGGACCCGGGCGGCCCCATCCGCCGCGGCCGGCCCATGGCGGAAAGGATCGGCTCGGCCCGAGCGTAGGCCTCGGGCTCGCCGCCCACCATGATGCCGAGCGTGCCGGCCTCGGCCCCGCTCGGCCCGCCGGTGACGGGCGCATCGAGGAAGGCGAGGCCGCGCTCGGCGAGGCCGGCGGCGAGGCGAACCGCGGCCGAAGGCGCGATCGAGCTCGTGTCGATCACGACCGTACCCGGGCGCAGGTGCCGGACGATGCCGTCGGGCCCCAGGAGGACCGCCTCGACGTCGGGGGTGTCGGGCAGCATGGTGACGACCGCCTCGACCCCCTCGACCGCGCGGGCGAGGTCGGAGACGACCGGCACGCCACGCGCCGCGGCGGCCGCGCGGGCCGGTTCGGCCCGGTCGAAGCCGCGCACCCCGTGACCCGCCTTGACGAGATTGGCCGCCATGGGCGCGCCCATGGTGCCGAGGCCGACGAAGCCGATCCGTACCACCTGCCTCCCCCACCCTTTCGCCGTCGCGGCCGGAGCCTATCGAGCCGCGGGGGAGCCGACCAGCCGCGTCGGTGGAAGAGACCGCTCCCGCCGGCGCCGGGCGCGGCCGTGCCGGGTTCAGCCGCCGCCCGGCTGCGGGCCGTCCCAGCCCTCCACGATCGCCAGATCCATGGTCGACTTGCCCTGCCGGAGCGCCGCCGCGGCCCGGTACTCGGGCGAGTGGTAGCAGGCGAGAGCTGCTTCGTAGCTCGGGAACTCGATCACCACGATGCGCGAGCGCGGCTCTCCTTCCGGGGCCTCGAACCGCCCGCCGCGGACCAGGAAGCGGGCGCCGTATTTCGCGAAGGCGACGGCGTTGGCTTCGCGGTACGCTTCGTAGCCCGCGGGATCGTGGACGTCCGCGAAGGCGACCCAGTAACCCTTGGCCATGCTCCCCGTCTCCCCCCTCTTCCTCGCTCGACGGAGCCGTGTCCCGTCGAGGTCGAGCCGTGCGGCGGACCCTGCCCGTACGCGCCGGCGGCCGGCCGCTAGCCGACGGCAGCGAGCCTAGGGCGAAGCCGCATCCCTGCCCAGGCCGGCCCGCCTTGCCCGGCGCCGCCGAGGCCGGGTGCCGAACGCCGCGCCCGGCGGCCGGCCGCAGTCGCCGCCCACGGCCGCGATCGCCCGTCGTCGCGCCCCCTCCTCCCCTGCTCGTTGTGGCGACCCGCAGCTCATCCGCCCTCCGCCGACCGGCCCCCCGAGCCCGGGGCGAGGAAGACGAGGATCCGCCGCTCGCCGTCGGCCAGGAAGGTCGAGAGCGTCACCTTGGCCTGTGGCAGCCAGAGGGCGATCGCCCGTCGGAAGGCCTCGAGGTCGGGCATCGGGCGGGTCTGGAAGCAGACCGCCGCGACCGGCCCCTCCTGCGGGTGCCAGCCGAGATCGATGCGGTCGGGCCGGCAGGTACACAGCGCGCAGGCCCGGGCGAGCTCGGTCACCACCTCGCCGTGGGTGCGACCGAGCGCATAGGGCTCGAGCCGCTCGAGCTCGTCGAGCGGGATCGGCCGGCGCGAGCGACCGATCCGGGTCGAGCGGGTGACCCGGGTCTGTGGCCCCGGCGCGTCCTCGCCGGTCAGCATGGCCTCGAACCGGTCGAGAGCGGCGCGTCGCTCGGCCGGCGGCGTACCGGGATGACAGATGAGCTCCCTGAGCTTGTCGAGCCGGCTCTCGCGCGCGCTCGCCTGGTGCACCGTCCCACCCCGTCGGCCTGCGGTCCGATGCGCACGAGCCTAAGGGCCGCGGGTTGCCGCTCCGTTAACGGCCCCGCCGCCGGTTCCGCCCCGCCGGGCCGTCCGCGCGAGGACGCCCGCATGCAGCGCGCCGAGGAGCGCGAGGCCGGCGCAGACCGTCATGGCGAGGGTGGCGGGCAAGGGCGTGTCGGTCGGCAGCGAGCCCACGAGCTGAGCGGCGAGCGCGGCGGTCGTCATCTGCAGGAAGCCGCCGAGGCCGGCCGCCGTGCCGGCGAGGCCCGGCACCACGCTGACGATCGCCGCTTGCGCATTGGGCATGGCGAGCCCCTGCGCGAAGGCACCGAGGGCGGTCGGCAGGAAGAGGGCGAGCGGCGTCCGGAGCCCCGCGAGCGCGAGGGCGAGCGCGAGGGCGGCTCCGGCGAACGAGCCCAGCGAGCCCAGGAGGATCATCCGCTCGCTGCCGAGCCGGGCGGAGAGCCGGGCGGCGGCGAAATTGCCGGCCATGAAGCTGCCCGAGATCAGCACGAAGAGCAGACCGTACTCGAGCGCCGGCCGCCGGTAGGTCTCGACCACGAGGAAGGGGGCGGCCGCGAGGAAGCCGAAGAAGACCGCCATCGAGAAGGCCGCCTGCCCGGCGAAGCCCCGAAAAGCGCGGTGGCGCAGGAGGACGGCGAAGGCGGCGAGCATGGTCGCGGAGGCCGGGCCGGGCTCGCCCGGCCGAACGGTCTCGACGAGCCGGGCCCGGCAGACGAGCAGTACCCCCGCACCGACCGCGAGGCCGAGGGCGAAGATCGCCCGCCAGCCGGCGAGGTCGACCAGGAGCCCGCCGAGCGCGGGGGCGGTCATCGGTGCCACCACCATCGCCATGGTGATCCAGGCGAGCGCCTGGGCCGCCTGCTCGCGCGGGTAGAGGTCGCGGACGATCGCCCGCGACAGCACCATGCCGGCACAGCCGCCCGCCGCCTGAACCACCCGGCCGAGCACCAGGAGCTCGAGCGAGGGAGCGACGGCGCAGAGGCCGGTGCCGAGCAGATAGACGAAGAGCCCGCCGAGAAGCGCCGGCCGTCGGCCGATCCGGTCGGAGAGCGGGCCGTAGACGAGGGTGGCGAGCGCGATCGCCAGCGTGGAGAGCGAGAAGGCGAGCTGGGCGGCCGCCGGGCTCGCCGAGAAGCCGGCCTGGATCGCCGGCAGGGCCGGCAGGAACACCTGCATCGCGAACGGCCCGAGCCCGGTCGCGAGCACGAGGACGGCGAGCAGCGGCCGCCCGGCGGCGACCCGCGGCGCGAGATCGGCGACGCCGGGCGCGGCCTCGGGTCGGGCGAACGACATGCGGACGGAGATAGCCCGCCGCGCCCGACGTGCCAGCCGCCGGCGGCGCAGCCCTCCCCCGCTTCTCGCCTCCCGGCCGAGCGCGTGCTATGCGGAGGCGGCACCCTGGCCCTGGACCGCTCGCGTGGCCGCAGCCGACCTTCCACCGCTCCTGATCCTGCTCGCCGGCCCGCGCGGCTTCTGCGCCGGGGTCGACCGGGCGATCCAGATCGTCGAGCGAGCACTCGCCGAGCACGGGCCGCCGGTCTATGTCCGCCACGAGATCGTCCACAACCGCCACGTCGTGGAAGCGCTCCGGCGGAAGGGTGCGGTCTTCGTCGACGAGCTCGACGAGGTGCCGGACGACGGGCTCGTCGTGTTCTCCGCCCACGGCGTACCCAAGGCCGTGCCGGCCGAGGCCCACAGGCGCCGCCTCCTCTACGTGGACGCCACCTGTCCGCTCGTCTCCAAGGTCCACCGCGAGGTGGAACGACACCACCGGGAGGGACGCACCGTCCTGCTCGTGGGGCATGCCGGCCATCCCGAGGTGGTGGGGACCATGGGCCAGGTGCCGGAGGGCTCGGTGCTGCTGATCGAGACGGTCGAGGACGCCGAGCGGGTCCGGCCACCCGATCCGAGCCGGCTCGCCTGGTCGACCCAGACGACGCTCTCCCTGACCGACACGGCGGCGATCCTCGCGGTCTTGAAGCGCCGCTTCCCGGGGATCGAGGGGCCGCGCGGGGAGGACATCTGCTACGCCACCACCAACCGCCAGCGGGCGGTGGCGGCCGTCGCGCCCGAGGTCGACCTCTTCCTCGTGGTGGGCTCCGCCAATTCCTCGAACTCGCGGCGGCTGGTCGAGCGAGCCCTCGAATCGGGCTGCCCGCGCGCCCGGCTCGTCGCCGATGCCGGTGCGATCGATTGGGCCGAGCTGTCGGGTGTGCGCCGGCTCGGGCTCACGGCCGGGGCCTCCGCCCCCGAGCATCTGGTCGAGGGCGTGGTCGCGGCCTGTCGGCGACGTTTCGCCGTCACCGTCGAGGAGCGCCGGCTGGTCGAGGAGCGGGTCGTCTTCAAGCCACCCCCCACCCCGCGCCGGCCGGTCGCCGCCACCGGGACCGACGGCTGAGCCGATGGCCGTCTACACCGAGGTCGAGCCGGGCGAGCTGCGCCGGTTCCTCGCCGCCTACGATCTGGGCGAGCTCGTGGCACTGGTCGGCATCCGGGAAGGGGTGGAGAACACCAATTTCCGCCTCGAGACCACGCTCGGCCGTTTCATCCTCACGATCTACGAGAAGCGGGTCGACCCCGCCGACCTGCCCTTCTTCCTGGGTCTCATGCTGCACCTCGCCGAGCACGGCCTGCCCTGCCCGCTGCCCGTGCGCGGCCGCGACGGCCAGATGCTGCGGCGGCTCGCGGGTAAGCCCGCGGCGATCGTGAGCTTCCTCGAGGGCAGGAGCGTGCGGCGGATCGAGCCCGCCCACTGTGCCGCCGTCGGAGGTGCGCTCGCCGCGCTGCACCTGGCCGGCCGCGGCTTCGCGCTGCGACGGGCGAACGCGCTCGGACCCGCGGGCTGGCGGCGGCTGCTCGAAGCGACCGGGAAGCGGGCCGAGGAGGTCGCCCCGGGCCTCGCGGCGGAGCTCGAGGCCGAGCTCGAGGCGCTCGAGCGGAGTTGGCCCGCCGGGCTACCGGGCGGAGTGATCCACGCCGACCTCTTTCCCGACAACGTGTTCTTCGAGGGCGAGCGGGTCAGCGGTCTGATCGACTTCTACTTCGCTTGCGACGATCTGTTGGCCTACGATCTGGCGATCTGCCTCAACGCCTGGTGCTTCGAGAGCGACGGCGCCTTCAACGTGACCAAGGCCAGGGCACTCCTGGTCGGCTACCGGGCGCGCCGGGCGCTCCTTCCCGAGGAGATCGCGGCGCTGCCGATCCTGGCCCGCGGTGCGGCGCTGCGCTTTCTGGCGACCCGGCTCTACGATTGGCTCCACCGGGTGCCGGGCGCGCTCGTCAAGCCCAAGGACCCGCTCGAATATCTCGCCAAGCTGCGCTTCCACCGTTCGGTCGAAGGCCCCGCCGCCTATGGCCTCGGCTGAGCCCGAGCGATCGGACCCGACCGCCGGCGAGGTGGTCGAGATCCACACCGACGGTGCCTGTTCGGGCAATCCCGGACCGGGCGGCTGGGCCGCCCTCTTGCGCTGGCGCGGCCACGAGAAGGAGCTGTCGGGCGGCGAGCCGCTGACCACCAACAACCGCATGGAGCTCAGAGCGGCGATCGCCGCCCTTGAGGCGTTGAAGCGGCCGATGCGGGTGCGCCTCCATACCGACAGCGAATATCTCCGGCAGGGGATCACCCGCTGGCTGCCTGCCTGGAAGGCGCGCGGCTGGCGCACGGCCGACGAGAAGCCCGTCAAGAACCTCGACCTCTGGCAGCGGCTCGAGGCGGCGGTGACACGCCATCGGGTCGAGTGGGTCTGGACCCGCGGCCATGCCGGCGACCCCCTCAACGAGCGGGTCGACCGGTTGGCGCGGGCGGCGGTCGCCGCCTTCCGCTCGACGCGAGCGAAGGACGCCGGCGAGGCGGCGTCCGACTCGGTCGCGGCCGCTGCGGGCGAGGTGGCCGGCCCGCTCAGATCTGGGCGAGCAGGGTCTCGGCGGAGGAGCGGTCCATGACGCCCGGCGCGTCCTCGACGTTCAAGGCCTTCACCACCCCGTCCACGACATACATGCTGTAGCGCTTGGAGCGGGTGCCGAAGCCCACGCCCGAGCCGTCGAAGTCGAGGCCGATCGCCTTGGTGAAGGTGGCGTTGCCGTCGGCCAGGAACAGGATCTTGCCGTCCGCCCCGGTCTGCTTGGCCCAGGCGTCGAGCACGAAGGCGTCGTTGACCGCCACACACGCCACGGTGTCGACGCCCTTGGCCTTGAACTCGTCGAGCTTGCCGAGAAAGGAGGGCACGTGCTTGGCGTGGCAGGTCGGGGTGAAGGCGCCCGGCACGGCGAACAGCACCACCTTCTTGCCGGCGGTGAGCTCCTTCACGGTGACGTCCTTGAGCCCGTCCGGGGTGCGGATCTTGAAGGTCGCATCCGGCAGGCGGTCGCCGACGGCGATGGGCATGAGGCGGATCTCCTGGTCTCGGTTCGGCCGGCCCGGGCCGGCGGGCCGAACATGGCGTCGAGGGCGGCCGGCGGCAACCGCTCGACGGCCGGGCGGTTAATCCTTTCGTAACCGAGCCCCGCCTAGAAGGGGGCGAGCCGGCCGCGGGGCCGGCGCCCGATCCCGGGAGGCCGCTTGACCGCCGTCCTGCGAACGCTGGTCGTTCTGCTCGTCCCGCTCGCGGTGCTGGTCGGGGCGTTCGCCGCTCCCGCGGTGCGCGCCGCCACCCCGCGCGCCGCCGCCGAGCCACTGCCCGATGCGCTCCTCTGTCGCGAGCGGATCGCCCGGATCGAGCGTGCCGAGGGTCTGCCGGCGGGCCTCTTGCAGGCGATCGCGCTCGCCGAATCCGGCCGCTTCGACGCCGAGCGACGGGCGCTCCTGCCCTGGCCCTGGACGGTCAATGCCGGGGGCGAGGCGGCCTATCTCGCGAGCAAGGCCGAGGCGGTCCGCCATGTCGAGCGACTGCGCGCCCAGGGCCGCACGAACATCGACGTCGGCTGCCTGCAGATCAATCTGGGCTGGCACCCGGCCGCCTTCCCGGACCTCGATACGGCCTTCGATCCCGAGACCAACGCCGCCTACGCCGCCGCCTTCCTGCAGACACTGCGCGAGGAGGCGGGCAGCTGGGAGCTCGCCGTCGAGCGCTACCACTCGCGCGACCCCGAGCGCGGCCCGAGCTATCGCGAGCGCGTCTGGCGGCACTGGGCCGCCCTCGGGAACGGCACGCCCGTCCCCGAGCCGGTCCGGCCACCGGTCGGCGCGGCGCTCGCGGCCGGCCGCCGACCGAACGTCCCGGAGCGTCCTCTCGCGATGACGCCGGTGCGCGACGCGGCGATCGAGCGGGCCGCCCTGCAATCGGTCAACCGCCTCGCGGCGCGGCAGACCTGGCGCTGGCTGCAGCTCCAGGCGCCGCTTCCCGGCGGCCCGTTCGGCAGCCCGCCGCCCGCGGTCGTGGCGGCCCTCGATCCGGCCGCGGCCGTGCCCGCCGCCGGTTCGCTCGTGCCGACGGCTCTTCTCCGCCGGCCCACGGTCTTCGCGGGTCCGGGGCGCCCATCGCTCCTCGTCGGTCCCGGACGGATCCCGGGCCTCGTGGCGGTGCGTCCCGGGCGGCCGCCGCCGCCCGCTGCCGTCCCGCGCCGCCTCGCGAGCGCGTCTTGAGCGACGGGCCGAGCGGGCCTATGTCGACGGCATGGCCAGGATCGCCAACGCCGCGGGCCATCTGACCGGCATGTTGCTGATCGCGATGCCGGGGATGCCGGATCCGCGCTTCGCCCGGAGCGTGATCTATCTCTGCGCCCATTCGGCCGAGGGGGCGATGGGCCTCGTGGTCAACCAGATCGCCCCGGGGGTCTCGTTGCCGCGCGTGGTGGAGCAGCTCGGGATTCGGCCGGAGATCGACCTGTCGGGCCTCAAGGTGCACGTGGGTGGCCCGGTCGAGACCGGGCGGGGTTTCGTGCTCCACAGCCCGGACTACGTCCAGGAGAGCACGCTCGTGATCGACGACCGATTCGCGCTCACCGCGACGGTCGACGTGCTCAAGGCGATCGCCGAGGGCGGCGGCCCCCGGCGGAAGGTGTTCGCCCTCGGCTATGCCGGCTGGGCACCCGGCCAGCTCGACGCCGAGATCCAGGCCAATGGCTGGCTCGTGGCGCCGGCCGACGAGGAGCTCGTCTTCGGCGGCGAGGACGAGAGCAAGTGGCAGCGGGCGCTCGCCCGTCTGGGCGTCGACCCGGCCTCGCTCTCGACCGCGGCCGGCCGCGCCTGACCCGACCCCGGTCGCGGGCCGAAGCGTTCGGGCAACGGAGCGCAGGCCCGGCTGCCGGCCGCACGTCACCGGCGCCCGACCGAGTGGCGGGGAGCCGGCTCGAGCGGAGCCGGCGGGCGCTTCCCGCGGCTCGGCTGTGCCCGCGGGGAGCGGCCCCGCGCGCAGAAC
>DAIOUO010000028.1:0-18021 GCA_036759485.1 Geminicoccaceae bacterium
GTGCCTCCCGACCTCGCCCGGATCCGGGCGACCGCCGCACGGCTCGCCGGCCGGATCGCGCGCACACCGATCCTCGAATGGACGGCTCCCGAGATCACCGCGCGCCTGCCGCGCGGCACGCGGGTCGTCCTCAAGCTCGAGCTCTTCCAGCACACCGGCTCGTTCAAGGTACGGGGCGCGCTCGCGACCCTGCTCGGGGCTCCGGCCGAGGCGCTGGCCCGCGGGGTGACCGCGGTCTCCGCCGGCAACCACGCCATCGCCACCGCCTGGGCGGCGCGCGAGGTCGGCACGTCGGCCGAGGTCGTGATGCTCGCGAGCGCGAGCCCGGCGCGGGTCGAGAAGGTCCGTCGCTACGGCGGCAGGGTCGTCCCGGCACCGGACGTGCAGACGGCGTTCGCGCTGGTCGAGAAGGTGGTAGCCGAGCAAGGGCGCCTGCTCGTCCACCCTTTCGAGGGCGAGGGGCCGGCACTCGGCAGCGCCACGCTCGGTCTCGAATGGCTCGACCAGGCGGCGCCGTTGGATGCCGTGATCGTGCCGATCGGCGGCGGCGGGCTGGCGGCCGGCCTCGCCGCGGCGGTCGAGCGGGCGAGCCCGACGACGCTCGTCTTCGGGGTCGAACCCGAGGGCGCCGACAGCATGGCGCGCTCGCTCGAGGCGGGCTCGCCCCAGCGCCTGGAGCGAGTGGCGACGATCGCCGACAGCCTGGGCGCACCCTTCGCGCTGCCCTACAGCTTCGGCCTCTGCCGGCGGTTCCTGGAGGGGGTCGTGCGGATCCCGGATGCGGCCATGCTGGAGGCCGTCCGGCTCTATTTCGACGGTTTGAAGCTCGCTTGCGAGCCGGCCGGGGCGGCGGCTCTGGCGGCCCTCCTGGGACCGCTGCGCGAGCGGCTGGCCGGTGCCCGGGTGGGGGTGCTGGTGTGCGGCTCGAACATCGACCCCGAGGGTTTCGCTCGGCTCCTGGCAGGTGGCGGGTGACGCGACGGGCGCTGCGAGCTAGTATCGCAGCGTGATGATGCGCGCGTTCGCGGTGCTCCTGCTCCTGCTCTCGCTCCTGGCGATCGGCTCCGCGCCGCGGATCGCGGTGGCCGCTCCTTGCCCATACGAGCATCGCTCTGCACCCGCGCGCGAGGCCGTGGCGCCGGCGCCTGGCCCGGTCGGGGTCGAGCTCGCCACCTTCGCGGTCGAGCGACTGCTCGCCGGCACCGCCGCCGGTTGCGCCCTTGGCGGCTGTGTCGTCCACTGCCCGATCCTCCTCCCGGTCGCGCTCGAGAGCGGGCTGCCCTCGCCCCTTGCGCTCCGGGTGCGGCCCCCGCGCGGCGACATCCCTGCGACGGCGGGGGGCGACGGCCCCTGGCGTCCGCCCCCTCGATCCCTCGGCCACTGAGCCCGGCGCCGGTCGTCCGGCCGCCCGCCGGGGGAGACCCACGACCCTGTTCCATCTCCGCGAGCGAGGAACCTTCGATGTGCAGGACGACGAGGATCGCGGCCCTGGCCGCTCTGTCGGTGTTCGCCCTCTCGAACGACGCCCCGGCCCAAGGCGGCGGCCACGGTGCCGGCCACGGGGCGCCGCCGTCGGCGCAAAGCCAGCCCGGGCCGATGCCGATGATGCAGGGCCAGATGCCGATGATGCAGGGCCAGATGCCGATGATGCGGCCGGGCCAACAAGGGGGCCCGGCGGCCGCCGACACGCCGGCGACCGCGGCCTTCAAGGCGGCCAACGAGCGCATGCATCGCGACATGGCGATCGACTTCACGGGTGATGCGGACGTCGACTTCGTGAAGAGTATGATCCCGCACCACCAGGGCGCGATCGACATGGCCCGCGTGGTGCTCGCCTTCGGCAAGGATCCGGAAGTTCGGAAGCTCGCCGAGGAGATCGTCCGTGCGCAGGAGGCCGAGATCGCCCAGATGCGGGCGATTCTCGAACGAATCGGCAAGTAGCGAGAAGGGCGGGGGGGGCCGCGCCGCCCCCGCCGGACCGAAGCCACCGCCCGAGACGGGTGGGGCCGCCCGGCCGCAGCCTCGACCGCTTGACCGCACTCGCCGCGCGACCCACAAAACAATCGATGGCCGATCTTCTCGACACGGCGGCCCCCGCGTCGGCCGAAGCCGCGCCCAAGGGCGCGGAGCTGATCCGCCGGCAGCTCGCCACACTGCCGAACGAGCCCGGTGTCTACCGGATGCTCGACGAGCGCGGCCGGCTTCTCTATGTCGGCAAGGCCGCCTCACTGAGGAAGCGCGTCGCCGCCTACGCCCATCCGCAGAAGCTCTCGGCCCGCTTGCAGCGCATGGTGGCGCTCACCCGGGCTCTCGAGGTCGTGACCACGGGCAGCGAGGTCGAGGCGCTCCTGCTCGAGGCCAACCTCATCAAGCGCTGGCGACCGGCTTTCAACATCGTCCTGCGCGACGACAAGAGCTTTCCGTTCATCGCACTCCGCCGCGACCACGCCTTTCCCCGGCTGCACAAGCATCGCGGCGCGCGCCGCCCGGACAGCGAATATTTCGGTCCGTTCGCCTCGGCGGGTGCGGTGAACGAGACCTTGAACGCCCTGTTGCGTGCCTTCCCGCTCCGCTCCTGCAAGGACACGGTTTTCGAGAACCGCTCGCGACCCTGTCTCCTCTACCAGATCAAGCGCTGTACGGCACCCTGCGTCGGGCGCATCGGGCCCGAGGACTATCGAAAGCTGGTGGACGAGGTGCGCGAGTTCTTGACCGGGCGGTCGCGCGAGATCCAGGAGCGCCTCAAGGCCGAGATGGAGGCGGCGGCCGAGCGGCTCGACTTCGAGAGTGCCGCCGTCTACCGCGACCGGCTCAAGGCACTGGCCCACATCCAGAGCCGGCAAGACATCAACACGGACGCGGTGGCCGATGCCGACGTGATCGGGCTCGCACTCCAGGGAGCCCAGGCCTGCATCCAGGTCTTCTTCTACCGCGACGGTCGCAACTACGGGAACCGCGCTTATTTCCCGGGCCATGTGCGGGACAGCGAGCCGGGCGAGATTCTCCAGGCCTTCATCGCCCAGTTCTACGCCGAGCGCTCGCCGCCCGCTCTTCTCCTCCTGGCCGAGCCCGTGCCCGAGCAGGAGCTCTTGGCCGAGGCGCTGGCGGTCCGGGCGGGTCGCAAGGTGACGATCCTGGTGCCGCGGCGTGGCGACAAGCGGCGCCTCGTCGAGCTCGCGCTCAAGAACGCTCAGGAAGCGCTCGCCCGCCGGGTGGCCGAGCTCGGCACCCACGCCGGCCTGCTCGAAGAGCTCGCCGAGCGGCTCGGGCTCGAGGCGGTGCCGCGGCGGATCGAGGTCTACGACAACAGCCACGTGCAGGGCGCGCTCGCGGTGGGTGCGATGGTGGTGGTCGGGCCCGAGGGCTTCGACAAGCGGGCCTATCGGACCTTCCACATCAAAGAGGCACCGACCCCGGGCGACGATTACGCGATGATGCGCGAGGTGCTGCGGCGGCGCTTCGGCCGGCTCGTCAAGGAGGATCCGGAGCGGGCCGGGTCCGGCTGGCCCGACCTCGTGCTGATCGACGGCGGGGCGGGCCAGCTCGCCGCCGCGCGTGCGGTGCTCGAGGGGTTCGGGATCGGCGATCTGGCAGTCGTGGCGATCGCCAAGGGGCCGGAACGGGATGCCGGCCGCGAGCGCTTTTTCGTGCCCGGACGGCAACCCTTCACGCTGGACCCGAAGGACCCCGTCCTGTACTTCTTGCAACGCTTGCGTGACGAGGCGCACCGGTTCGCGGTCTCGAGCCATCGCGGGCGGCGGACCAGAGAGGTCGGCCGCTCCGTGCTGGATGCGGTGCCGGGGGTGGGGGCCCGACGCAAGCGGGCGCTGCTGCAGCATTTCGGCTCGGCGCGCGCCGTCGCCCAGGCCGGGCTCCTCGACCTCGAGCAGGTGCCCGGCATCAACAAGGCCGTCGCGAAAGCGATCTACGATCACTTTCACGACAGCGGCTGAGCGAAGCGATCGTGCCATGCTGACGAGCCCGCCCAACCTGTTGACGCTCGTGCGGATCGGGCTGATCCCGGTGCTCCTCGTCCTCCTCCACCTCGAGGGTGGGTGGGCGCGCTGGCTCGCCTGCGCGGTCTACACGATCGCCGCCTCGACCGATTATCTGGACGGCTGGCTCGCCCGCAGCCTGGACCAGCACTCGCGTCTCGGGCGCTGGCTCGATCCGGTAGCCGACAAGCTCCTCGTAGCCGCCACCGTGCTCGTGCTCGTGGCCTTCGACCGGGCGCCGCTCCTTCCCTCGCTCGTCATTCTGATGCGCGAGATCACGATCTCGGGACTGCGGGAATATCTCGCCGAAGCGCGCCTCGTGCTGCCCGTGAGCCGGCTCGCGAAGTGGAAGACCGCGGTGCAGATGACGGCCCTCGGCTTCCTCATCGTCGGCGATGCCGGGCCGCGCTGGCTGTTCGTGCCGGAGATCGGCTTCTGGGGCCTGTGGCTGGCGGCGCTCTTGACGATCGTCACAGGTTGGGATTACGTTCAGAGAAGCGTCGGGCACATGCTGGCCGAGCGGGCCGACGGTCGGCTCCGGCCGGCGGGTGGTGCGACCCCGACGCGCTGAACGGGACGGCCGAGGGCATGCGGATCCGCTATTTCGCCTGGCTCAGACAGCGCGTGGGGCTGGCCGAGGAGGAACTCGAGCCACCGGCCGAGGTCCGCACCGTCGGTGCGCTCAAGGCCTGGCTCGGCGAGCGGCATCCGCGTTTCGCCGAGGCCTGCGCCGCGCCCGCGAGGTGGCCTTCTTTCCACCGGTCACCGGGGGATGACGGTCCGGGTCGTCCTGGGCCCTTTCGATCCGGCGGCGGAGCTCGCCGCTTTCGCCCGCGGCCGCGAGGAGGTGGGCGGCATCGCGAGCTTCACCGGGCTCGTGCGCGGCGAGCACGGCGGGGAGCGCATCCTCGCCATGACGCTCGAGCACTATCCGGGCATGACCGAGCGCCAGCTCGCTCGGATCGAGGCCGAGGCCCGCGCCCGCTGGCCGCTCTTCGACGTCCTCGTGATCCACCGGGTCGGGCGGATGCTGCCGGGCGAGCCGATCGTCCTCGTCGCGACGGCGAGCGCGCACCGCGCCGCGGCGCTCGAGGCCTGCGCCTTCCTGATCGACTGGCTCAAGACCAAGGCGCCCTTCTGGAAGCTCGAGGAGACGCCTTCGGGCGAGCGCTGGGTGGAGGCACGGGCCGCCGACGACACCGCGGCCGCCCGCTGGGAGCGGTGAGGCGACCCTCGGCCGTTCATCCCCCGATCGCCTGGAGCTTCTCCTGTACCGCGGCGCGCTCGGGGTGCGATTCGGGGAGCAGCGACAGCACGCGGCGCCAATGCCGGCGGGCCTCCTCGGGCCGGCCGGACTGGAGCGCCGCGATCCCGAGATACCACCAGGGTTCGGGATCGTCGGGAGCCAACAGCGCGAGCTTCTCGTAGGCCGCGCGCGCCTCAGCCCCGACCTTCGGCAGGCCGCCCTCGGCATCGGCCGGGCCGAGCAGCGTGCCGGCATAGTCGGACAGGATCGCGGGATCGTCGGGCCGCAGCGCGAGCGCCTTCGCCAAGGCCGCGCGCGCCTTCTCGGGCTCGCCGAGGACGCGCCGTGCGCGGGCGAGGCGAAGCCACCCCTCGACGTCGCCGCCCTCGGCCTCGAGCCGCGCCTCGAGCCCCTCGACCATCGAGCGGATCGCCGTCTGGCGCTCTTCGGGCGGCAGGGCCGCGATCGCCCGAGCCCGCTCGCGGGCCTCGGGCGAAGGCTCGCCGCGGGCCGCCGGCGGACGCCCGGTCGCCTCGGCGAGCATCGGCTCGACCGCGAGGCCCAAGCCGGCCGCGGCCTCGCGGATCGCCGCCACCACGCCCGCCCGCCAGGACACGTCGGCCGGTGCCTCGGCGAGCAACCGCCGCCAGGTCGAAAGCGCCCTCTCCCGCTCGCCTGCCTGGGCCGCGGCGAGCCCCAGGAAGAAGGCGGCGCGCGGATCCTCGGGTCGCTCGGCGACCACCTTCTCGAGGAGCTCGCGGGCCTCGGGCGGCACGATCCCGCCACCCGCCTGGATCAGCAGCTCGGCGAGCGTGGCGCGGGCGAGCGGCGATTCCGGGGCGACGGCGAGTGCCCGGCGAGCGGCCGCGACCCCGCCAAGGGGATCGCCGAGCGCGCCCTTGGAGCGGGCGAGCAGGAGCCAGCCCTCGAGCTCGTTCGGATTCGAGGCGAGGCGTTGCTCGAGCCGCGCCACGAGCTCGCGCACATCCGGCCCCTCCGCCGGCGGCAGGCTGCGGGCGGCGAGCGGCTGATCGGGCATGCCGGGCGAGCCGAGCCGGAGGTAGGTCGCGATCGCGAGCGCCGGCACGAGGACGATCGCGAGGGCGACCGCGGCGCGACCGGCCCGCGTGGGGTGCAGCTCGGGCTCCGCCGCGCGGGCGGCGCGCAGGAGCCGGCGCTCGATCTCGCGGCGGGCCGCGGCCGCCTCCGCCGCGCCGATCAGGCCGCGGGCGAGGTCCCGTTCGAGCTCGGCGAGCTGGTCGCGGAAGACCGCGAGCTCGGGCCGCTCGGCGCCCGTGCCGCCGCGGCGCAGGAGGGGCAGAGCGAGGGCCGCGATCGCGACCAGGGTCGAGAACACGAAGGCGAGGAGCTGGGCGGTCATGCCGGTCGGTCGTGCCCTTCCTCGGCGAGCAGCGCCTCGAGCGTCTTCTTTTCCGCCGGATCGAGCTCGGCCGGCTCGCCCGGCGCGGTGGCCCGGCGGCGGAGGAAGGCGAGGACGAGGCCGGCACCCCCGAGAAGGACGAGGAACGGTCCCACCCAGAGAAGCCAGGTGGCGGGCTTCACGGGCGGCCGCAGGAGCACGAAATCGCCGTAGCGCTCGACGAGGTACCGCTCGATCGCGGCATCGCTGTCGCCGGCCAGGAGCCGCTCGCGCACGATCCGCCGCAGGTCCCGGGCGAGCGGTGCGTCCGAATCGTCGATCGACTGGTTCTGGCAGACGAGGCAGCGGAGCTCCTTGCCGAGTGCTCGGGCACGCGCCTCGAGGGCCGGATCGGCGAGCATCTCTTCGGGCGAGGTGGCGGCCCGCGCGGGCCCGATCGCGACGGCGAGCGCGAGCAGCACGGCCGGGAGGATCCCGCGCCTCACCGGGCGAGCTCGGCGAGGAGCGGGCGGATCGTCCGCTCGAGATCGCGGGGCTGCAGGGGCCCGACATGGCGGTAACGGATGCGGCCGCGGGCGTCGATCACGAAAGTCTCCGGCACCCCGTAGACACCCCAGTCGATCGTCGTCCGCCCCTCGCGGTCGGCGCCCACGCGCTCGAACGGGTCGCCGAGCGTGCGCAGGAAGGCGAGTGCATCCTCGGGCGCGTCCTTGTAGTTGATGGCGTGGATCGGCACGCCTTCGCGGGCGAGCTGCTCGAGCATCGGATGCTCGATCCGGCAGGGCACGCACCAGGAGGCGAAGACGTTCACGAGCATCGGCCTGCCGCCGAGGTCGGCGCTCGAGAAGCCGCGCTCGTCGCGGCCGGGCAGGGGCGGCAGCGAGAAGCTCGGCGCCGGCTTGTCGATGAGGACCGAGGGCAGAGTCTGCGGGTCGCGGCCGAGGCCGAGCGCCAGGAACACCCCGATCCCGGCGAACAGCAGGACCGGCAGCAGGTAGAGCCAGCCGCGCCGGCCGCCGCGCGCCGCACCCTCGGGCTCGATGCGCGCGCTCATTCGGCCGGAACCGCAGCGGCCGTCCGCGCCGGGCGCGGGGCACCCACGCGGAAGCGGCGGTCGGAGAGCGACAGCAGGCCGCCGAGCGCCATGAGTACGGCGCCGGCCCAGATCCAGACGACGAGCGGATTGTGGTAGAGCCGGACGGTCCAGGCGCCGTCGGCGGCCGGGTCGCCGAGGACGAAATAGAGGTCGCGCCCGAGGGTCGTGTGGATTCCGGCCTCGGTCGTGGGCCGCCGCTCGACGAGGAAGAAGCGCTTGTCGGACTGGAGTTCGCCGACCGGCTCGCCGTCCCGGGTCACCGCGAAGGTGCCGCGCTGGGCGATCCAGTTGGGCCCGCGGACCTCGCGCACGCCCTCGAAGCGGACCGAATAGCCGGCGATCTCCGTGCTCTCGCCGGGCTTCATGGTGAGGATCCGCTCGCTCTGCCCGGTCGAGGTGGCGGTCACGCCGATCACCAGCACACCGAGCCCGACATGCGCCAAGACCATGGCCCAGCTCGCCCGCGGCAGTCCCGAAAGGCGCCGCCAGAACCGGCCGAGACCGCCACCCGGGAGGGCCGCTCGGGTCAGGGGATCGGCGAGCGAGCCCAGGATCAGCCAGAAGCCGAGCCCGTAGCCCAGAAGGGCGAGGCCGCCGCGCAGATCGCTCGCGATCGCGAAGAGGAGGACCAAAGCGAGGCTCGCCACCGCCGCGGTCCGCAGCCGCAGGAGGGCGGGGCCGAGTTCGGCGCGCTTCCAGGCGAGCATCGCCCCGACCGGCAGGACCAGGAGGAGGGGCAGCACGAGCGGCACGAAGGTGGCGTTGAAATAGGGCGGGCCGACCGAGATCTTGGGCCCGCCGACGACGTCGAGGGCGAGCGGGTAGAGCGTGCCGAGCAGCACCGTCGCCGTGGCCGAGGCCAGGAGCAGGTTGTTCAGCAGGAGCGCACCTTCGCGGGAGAGCGGGGCGAAGCTGCCGCCGCCCTGCAGCGTGGGCGCCCGCCAGGCGTAGAGGGCGAGTGCACCGCCGATCGCCACGACCAGGAGCGCCAGGATGAAGACGCCGCGCGCCGGGTCGGAGGCGAAGGCGTGGACCGAGGTCAGGACACCGGAGCGGACCAGGAAGGTCCCCAGGAGCGAGAGCGCGAAGGTGAGGATGGCGAGCAGGATCGTCCAGCTCTTCAACGTGTCGCGCTTCTCGACCACGATCGCCGAATGGAGGAGCGCCGTGCCGGCGAGCCAGGGCATGAAGGAGGCGTTCTCGACCGGGTCCCAGAACCAGAACCCGCCCCAGCCGAGCTCGTAATAAGCCCACCAGGACCCCAAGGCGATGCCGAGGGTGAGCGCGGTCCAGGCGGCGAGCGTCCAGGGCCGCAGCCAGCGCGCCCAGGAGGGGTCGATGCGGCCCTCGAGCAGACCGGCGATCGCGAAGGAGAAGGTCGTCGAGAAGCCGACGTAACCGAGATAGAGCATCGGCGGGTGCATCGCGAGCCCGGGATCCTGGAGGATCGGGTTGAGCCCGCGGCCTTCGAACGGTGCCGGATCCAGCCGCTCGAACGGGTTGGAGGTGAACAGCATGAAAGCGAGGAAGCCCACCCCGATGAGCGCCTGGACGCCGAGCACCCGGGCCTTGAAGAGGATCGGCAGGCTCTTGCCGAAGGCGGCGACCGCCGCCCCGAAGAGGGCGAGGATCCAGACCCAGAGGAGGAGCGAGCCTTCGTGGTTCCCCCAGACCCCGCTGATCCGGTAGACCAAGGGCTTCGACTGGTGTGAGTTCGCGGCGACGTTGGCGACCGAGAAGTCGGAGACCACGTAGAGGTGGACGAGGGCTCCGAAGGCGAGCGAGACCATGAGCAACTGGGCGAGCGCGGCCGGGCCGGCGACCGCGACGAGCGCGGCGTCGCGGCGGGCGGCACCCCAGAGCGGCAAGAGCGCCTGGGCGAGGGCCAGCGCCATGGCGAGGACCAGGGCGTAGTGACCGAGCTCGGCGATCATCGGGCCGCCTCCACCGCGCCGTTCTTCCAGTGGCCGGAGCGCTTGAGGGCCTCGGCCACCTCCTTGGGCATGTAGGTCTCGTCGTGCTTGGCGAGCACCTCGCTCGCGCGGAACAGGCCGCTCGGCTCCATCTCGCCCTGGGTGACGATGCCCTGGCCTTCGCGGAAGAGGTCGGGGAGGATGCCGCGATAGACGACCGACACGCTGTGGGCGCCGTCGGTGACGGCGAAGCGGACCGCGCCGTCGGCCAGTCGCTCGACGCTGCCGGGCTCGACCAGGCCGCCCAGGCGGAAACGCTTGCCCGGTTCGAAGGGGCGAGCCGCGAGGTCGCTCGGCGCCACGAAGAGCGAGACCTTCTCGCCGAGGGCGGCGAGCACGAGGGCGGCCGAGCCGGTGCCCAGGAGCAGGACCAGCGCCACGAGCACGAGCCGCTGCCGCTTGCGCAGACGCATCACGCAACCTCCCCGCGCTCAGCCCTCGCCCGGTGGCACCGCCGGGCGCCGTTCGGCGACGATCGGGCGGGCCGGGCGACGCGCCGCCGCGCGGCGCTCGGCCTTGAGCCGCTCGGCCTCCGCGGTGCGCTTGCGCGCCCGGTGCCAGCTCTGCCAGAAGAGGCCCGCGAGGACGGCGAAGGTGATGCCGTAGGCGGTCCACACGAACGCCCCGTAGCCGCCCATGGCGAGGAACTCGCGCACCGAACCCGTTCCGACCCGAGCCTCGAACCCTTGCTTCAGCGGAGGATAGCACCCGAGGTGCGGCAAACAAGGACGGGCCGGGTGCGACCGGCTGGCGCGAGCGGCCGGCCGTCGGGCCGCGGCGGGGGCTGAGCGTGGCGACCGCGCTCGCGCCGCTGCCGGCGATCCGTCCGCCGCTTCCGGCCCCGCTCGCCGCCGAGGCCCGCTCGCTCGAAGAGCTCGACCGGGCGCTCGCCGGCCGGCTGGCCGAGGGGCGGGCGGCGATCCGCGCCTTCTTCGAGGCGGGCGGGGCCCCCGAGCAGGTCCATCGCGAGCTCGCCGAGCTCGTCGACGAGCTGGTCCGCGCCGCTCTCGACTGGGCCGACCGGCGGCTCTTCGGGAGCGCCAACCGAACCACCGGCGAGCGGCTCGCGGTGATCGCCGTGGGCGGCTACGGCCGCGCCGAACTCGCTCCCTACTCCGACGTCGATCTGCTCTTCCTGCACCCCTACAAGCCGGCGCCCTATGTCGAGCAGATGACCGAGTTCCTCATGCACCGCTTGTGGGATCTCGGCTTCAAGGTCGGCAACGCGCTCCGCACCGCCGCCGAGTCGATCAAGCTCGCGAAGGAGGACCTCTCGGTTCGCACGGCACTCCTGGAGGCCCGCCTCCTCTGGGGCGATCCCGCCCTCTTCGAGGAGCTCGTCCGCCGCTACGATCGGGAAGTGCGGGTCGGGCACGAGGCCGAGTTCATCGAGGCCAAGCTCGCCGAGCGCGATGCCCGCCACCGCCGCACCGGCGACAGCCGCTACCTGCTCGAGCCCAACGTCAAGGAGGGCAAAGGCGGTCTGCGCGACCTCCAGACCCTCGTTTGGATCGGCCGCTTCCTCTACGGCGTGCGCGATGCGGCCGAGCTCGTGCAGGTGGGCGTGCTGACGCCGCGCGCGCTTTCGACCTTCCGTCGCTCGCGCCGCTTTCTCTGGGCGGTCCGCTGCCACCTCCATTGGATCACGGGCCGAGCCGAGGAGCGGCTCACCTTCGAGCTGCAGCCCGAGGTCGCCCGGCGCATGGGGTTCAGGGACCGCGGCCGGACACGCGCGGTCGAGCGCTTCATGAAGCGCTACTACCTCGTCGCCAAGGAGGTCGGCGCGCTCACCCGCATCGTCTGCGCCGCGCTCGAGGAGCGGCACCAGCGCCGGGCCCGCTTCCGCCTGCCGCGCTTCGGTTTCGGCGGCCGGCGGATCGGCGGCTTCGTGATCCACGGTGCACGGGTCGACCTGGCCGAGCCCGATCTGTTCGAGCGGCGGCCGGTCGCGATGCTCGAGCTCTTTCACCTCGCCCAGGAGCGGGGGCTCGACGTCCATCCGCAGGCACTCGCCGCGATCGGCCAGAATCTCGGCCGGATCGACGCCGCACTGCGGGCCGATTCCGAGGCCAACCGGCTGTTCCTCGAGATGCTGCTCTCCCGCAAGGACGCGGCCCTCACCCTCGGCCGGCTCAACGAGGCGGGCGTTCTCGGCCGCTTCGTGCCGGAGTTCGGCCGCATCGTCGCGCAGATGCAGCGCAACCTCTACCACGTCTACACGGTCGACGAGCACACGATCCGGGCGATCGACGTGCTCGGGCAGATCGAGCGCGGCGAGCTCGCCCAGGAGCTGCCGATCGCCACCGAGATCATGCCCAAGCTGCTCTCGCGCACGGAGCTCTACCTCGCGACCTTCTGCCACGACCTCGGCAAGGGCAGGGGAGGCGACCACAGCGTGATCGGTGCCGAGATCGCGCAACGGCTCTGCCGCCGCTTCGGCCTCTCCGACGCGACCACCGAGACGGTGTGCTGGCTCGTGCTGCACCATCTCCTCATGAGCGACACCGCCTTCAAACGCGACATCGACGATCCGAAGACGGTCCAGGACTTCGTCCTCAAGGTGCAGTCGCCGGAGCGGCTCAAGCTCCTGCTGGTGCTGACCGCGGCCGACATCCGTGCGGTCGGGCCCGGGGTTTGGAACGGCTGGAAGGGGCAGCTCTTGCGCGACCTCTACCACGGGGCGTCGGCCGCCATGCAGACCGGCGACTTCGCCGGCCGACAGGCGGCCCGCGCCGAGGCGGCCAAGAAACGGCTCGCCGAGGCGCTCGCGAGCGAGGCCGAGGGCGCTTGGCCCGCCGCCGAGATCGAGGCCTATCTCGAGCGGCACGTGCCGCGCTATTGGGCCGGTTTGCCCTTCGAAGAGCATCTGCGCCACGCTCGGCTGATCCGCGCGGCCGATGCCGGCGGTGCCAAGCTCACGATCGATTTCCGCGTCGACCGGTTCCGGGCGCGCAGCGAGGTCCTGATCTACACCCCCGACCATCCGGGCCTGTTCCTCGAGATCGCGGGCGCGCTCGCCGTGAGCCGGGCGAGCATCGTCGATGCCCACATCTTCACGACGAGCGACGGCATGGCGCTCGACGTGCTGGGCTTCCAGGACGCCGAGAGCGCGCAGGCGATCGACGATCCGCCGCGCCTCGAGCGGATCCGCCGCAACATCGAACGTGCGCTCGCCGATCCGCTCTGGCTCGAGCGGGAGCTCGCTCGGCGCGGGCCGCCGACCCGCACGCGGATGTTCGAGGTCGAGCCGCGCGTCTTGGTCGACAACACGGCGAGCCGCACCTTCTCGGTGATCGAGGTCAACGGCCGCGACCGGCCCGGACTCCTCTACGATCTCGCCAAGGCGCTCAAGGACCTGGGTGTCGTGATCCAGAGCGCGCACATCGCGACGTACGGCGAGCGGGTGGTCGACGTCTTCTACGTCAAGGACGTGTTCGGCATGAAGCTGGTCGCCAAGAGCAAGCTCGCGCGGGTCGAGAAGCGGCTGCTCGAGGCGCTGGCCGGCCCCGCGCCGGCGGCCTGAGCGCCTTTCGCGCGTGCGCGCCTCGGGCCTCGTGCTCGCCGGGACCGGCCCGGCCTTCGGTGGCCTCGCGGCCGGGCTCGCCACGTTCGGCCTCGAGCGGCTCGCCGCCCGCGGCGCCGGAGCCGGATCGGAGGTCCGATGAGCCTCGTGCGCGCCGCCTTCACCGTCGGTTCCCTCACTCTGGTCTCGCGCCTTCTGGGCTTCCTGCGCGATCTCCTGATCGCCGCGGTGCTCGGGGCGGGGGCGGCGGCGGACGCCTTCTTCGTCGCCTTCAAGCTCGCCAACATGCTGCGCCGGCTGTTCGCCGAGGGCGCCTTCAACGCCGGCTTCGTACCGCTCTTCGCCCGCACGCTCGAGCAGGAAGGGCCACGGGCGGCGCGCGCCTTCGCCCGTCACGCCCTGGCCGCCATGGCGCTCCTGCTGGCACTCGTCGTGCTCCTGGCCGAGCTCCTCATGCCCGGGCTCGTCCGTCTGCTCGCCACCGGCTTCGAGCCGGGCTCCGAGCGCTTCGCCCTCGCGGTCGAGCTGTCGCGGCTCACCTTTCCCTACCTCATGCTGATCTCGCTCGCCGCTCTCGTCTCCGGCGTACTCAACGGTATCGGCCGCTTCGCCGCTCCGGCCGCCGCACCGATCCTGCTGAACGTCGCACTCGTGGCGGCGATCGCTCTCGCGGTGGCGACCGGCTCGAGTGCAGCCCACGCCCTCGCGACGGGCGTGCTCGCAGCCGGCTTTCTCCAGCTCGGCACGCTCCTCTGGGTCGCGGCGCGCGCCGACTTCGCGCTTCGCCCGGTCTGGCCCGGGCCGGCCGAGCGGGGCCGCCTGGCCCGGCTCTGGCGGCTCGTCCTGCCCGGGGCGCTGGGTGCGGGGGTCTACCAGCTCAACCTCGTGATCGACACCTGGTTCGCCTCCCACCTGCCGACCGGTGCGGTCTCCTATCTCTTCTACGCCGATCGCCTCGTGCAGCTGCCGCTCGGGCTCATCGGCGTGGCGCTCGGCACGGCCCTGTTGCCGCTGCTCGCCCGCCAGCTGCGCGGCGGCCGCGAGGACGCGGCCCGGCACAATTTCGACCGCGCGCTCGAGCTCGCTCTCCTCTTGAGCCTGCCGGCCGCCGTGGGGCTCGTCGCGCTCTCGGGACCGATCGTGAGCGTGCTGTTCGAGCGCGGTGCCTTCGACGCGGCGGCCGCCGAGGCGACCGCCGGGGCGCTCGCCGCCTTCGCGCTCGGCCTGCCCGCCTATGTGCTCATCAAGGTGCTCGTGACCGGCTTTTTCGCCCGCGAGGACACCCGCACACCGGTCGCGGTGGCGGCCGTCTGTCTCCTCGTCAACGTCGCCGTCATTCTCGCGACGATCGACCGGCTCGGCCATGTCGGGATCGCCCTCGCGACCTCGACCGCGAATTGGCTCAACGCCGGACTCCTGGCGCTTCTGCTCGCCCGGCGCGGTGCCCTGGAGCCGGGGCCGCGGCTGCGGGCCCGTGCCCCGCGGCTCGTGATCGTCAACCTCGCGCTCGCGCTCCTCTTGACCCTCGCTTCCGCCCGCCTGCCACTGCTCGCCACCGTCTGGGGACTGACGCTCGCGATCGCCGCCGCGGCGGCGCTCTACCTCTTGGTCGTGCAGCTCGTGCGGGCGGCCGATCTCGGCGAGCTGCGGGCGGCGCTCGTGCGCCGGTCGCCCGGCCCCGGCTGAGCCGGCGCGAGCCGAGCACGGCGGCTTGACAGGCCGGGGACCGCGTGATGCTCAGGGGGCCCGCCCGGGGTGCGGGCCGCGCGCCCGCCCCGACCCCCAAGCGCCCGGATCCGTTGCACCATGCGTGGTCTCGTCTTCTCCGGCATCCAGCCCACGAGCGGCATCCATCTCGGCAACTATCTGGGCGCCATCCGGCACTGGGTGCGGCTGCAGGACCGTTTCGACTGCATCTACTGTATCGTCGACCAGCACGCGCTGACTACAGTCCACGATCCGCGGGCGATGCGCGCCAACACCCGCGAGGTGGCGGCCGCTCTCCTCGCTTGCGGCATCGACCCGAAGCGCTCGATCCTCTTCGTCCAGAGCCACGTCCCGGCCCACGCCCAGCTCGCCTGGGTGCTCAACTGCGTGACCCCGCTCGGCTGGCTCAACCGGATGACCCAGTTCAAGGAGAAGGCCGGCAAGGACCGCGAGAACGCGCCCGTCGGGCTCTACGCCTATCCGGTCCTCCAGGCGGCCGACATCCTGGTCTACAAGGCCACCCAGGTGCCGGTCGGCGAGGACCAGAAGCAGCATCTCGAGCTCTCGCGCGACGTCGCGGCCTCGTTCAACCGGCGGTTCGGCGAGGGCTTCTTCCCGCTTCCCGAGCCGATGATCCTGGGCGAGGCGACGCGCGTCATGTCGCTGCGCGACGGCACGAAGAAGATGTCGAAGTCGGATCCCTCCGACCAGTCGCGCATCAACCTCACCGACGACGCCGAGACGATCGCCACCAAGATCCGCCGCGCGAAGTCCGACAGTATCGAGGGTGTCTGGGTCGACGAGAAGAACCGGCCCGAGGCGACCAATCTCCTGACGATCTACGCGGCCCTCGCCGATCGGCCGCGGGCCGAGGTCGAGGAGGAGTTCCGCACCACGCTCTTCTCGACCTTCAAGACCCGGCTCGCCGAACTGTGCGTCGAGAAGCTCGCGCCGATCAATGCCGAGATGCGCGGCCTGTTGGCCAATCCCGATCACATCGACCGGGTGCTGGCGGACGGTGCGGAGCGGGCGCGTGCGATCGCCGAGCCCGTGCTCGCCGAGGTCTACGAGCGCGTCGGCTTCCTGCGGCTCTGAGCGGCGCGCGATGGCGAGCCCCGCTCCCGAGCCGCCGGCCGCGGCCGGCCGCCGCCGCGGTCTCGCCTGGCTCCTCCTGCCGGCGCTGCTGGTGGGCCTCCTCGCCCTCTACTACGTCGCGGGTGCGCTCTGGTTCCACCGGATCGACGACGATCCGGGCCTCGGCGAGACGATCGAGGTGACACCGCCCGCGAGCCGCGCGGTGGCGGCCGCGGCGCTCCTGGTCCGCCGCGAGGTCGAGGTCCATCGCTGGACCGCCAACGACCCCTGGTTCCAGCCGACGGCTCTTCTCGACAACATGCCCAACTATCAGCAGGGCATCGTGGCCGCGGTCGCCCGCTTCGCCGTCGAGCTGCGCGACCATCTCTCGCGGGTACGCGGCACGAGCCAGGTCGACGCCGATGCCGAACGGGCGGCCGGCCGGCTCAACTATCCGGGCGACGTCTGGTTCCTCGAATGGTCGACGACGCCCGTTCAGCCCTCTTCGGAGAGCCAGTACCGCCGGGCGATCGAGGATCTCGAGCGCTACAATGCGCGTCTCGGGCGCGGCGAGGCGACCTTCGAGCGGCGCGCCGACAACCTCATGGCCACCCTCGAGCGGATCGCGGCCGATCTCGGGGCGGCAGCGGCGGCGGTCGACGAGAAGGCGCTCGGCGGCAGCGGCGCCTGGTACGACTGGGACGCCGACGACCTGTTCTACACCAACAAGGGCCGACTCTACGCCTACCGGGTGCTGCTGGGCGAGCTCGGCAAGGACATGGAGGGCATCCTGCGCGAACGCGGGCTCGGCCGGGTGTGGGAGCAGATGCTCGCGAGCCTCGGGAGGGCCGCGGCCCTCGAACCCCGGGTCGTCGCCAACGGCACGCCCGACGGCCTGCTCTGGCCGAACCATCTCCTGGCGCAGGGCTATCTCCTGCTGCTCGCCCGCTTCCAGCTCTACGAGGTCGTCAACATTCTCCAGAAGTGATCGACGGTCGGGCTTGCGCTCGGGGCGCGACGGCGCCATGTCGAAGGGCCGAGGCGGGAGACGCGCATGTTCATCCAGACCGAGCCCACCCCCAATCCGGCGACCCTCAAGTTCCTGCCGGGTCGGCCGGTGCTCGCCCGCGGCGTGGCCGAGTTCACCGATCCCGGAGCGGCCCGCGCTTCGCCGCTCGCCAGTCGGATCTTCGCGGTCGAGGGCGTGAGCGGCGTCTATCTGGGCGCCGACTTCGTGAGCGTGAGCAAGCGCGAGGGTGTCGAATGGCACGAGCTCAAGCCGGCGGTGCTCGGCGCCATCATGGAGCACTATCTCTCGGGTGATCCGGTGCTCGCCGAGGGTGCGGATGGCGAGGTCGAGGAGAGCGGGTCGGACGATCCGGTGGTGGCCCAGATCAAGGAGCTGATCGAGACCCGGGTGCGTCCGGCGGTGGCTCGCGACGGTGGCGACATCGTGTTCCGCGGCTTCGAGCGCGGTGTGGTCTATCTGCAGATGCGCGGAGCCTGCTCGGGCTGTCCCTCCTCCACGATGACCCTCAAAGCCGGCATCGAGAACCTCTTGCGCTACTACGTGCCCGACGTGGTCGAGGTGCGCGCGGTGGGCTGAGCCGGCGCGGCGTGCGGCTGCTCGCGATCCGGGTGGGACCCGAGGGGCCGGCCGTGGCGGTGCTGGGCGGCACCCGGGGACCGGTCGCACGGGCCCGGCCCGGGGCCCGTGCCGAAGCCCTGGCCCCGCTCGTGGCGGAAGCCCTGGCCGAGGCCGGGCTCGGCTTCGGCGAGCTCCAGGCCCTGGCCGTGTCGACCGGGCCGGGCGGCTTCACCGCCTGCCGTGCCGCGGTCGCCGCGGCACGCGCGCTGGCGCTCGCGACCGGGCTCCCGGTCCACGCCCTGAGCCTCCTCGAGCTCGCGGCGGAGAGTGCCCGGGAAGTGCTCGCGGCGCCGTTTCTCGTGCTGGCACCGGCCGGCCGGGGCGAGCTCGCGGTGCAGCGCTTCGCGGCCGAGGGGGTGGCGCTCGGACCGGTCGAGC
>DAIOUO010000029.1:0-9844 GCA_036759485.1 Geminicoccaceae bacterium
CGCCGCCACGGCGGTGCTCGTCGGCACGAGCTTCCTCCTCGCCCTGCTGCTCGCCCTGCCGCTCGGCGCGATCGCCGCGCTGCGACCACGCTCGCCGCTCGATCGTCTGGTCGACCTCCTGGCCGCCTTCGCGGTCTCGGTCCCCTCCTTCTGGCTGGCGCTCCTCTTGATCCTGCTCTTCGCGGTCGAGCTCCGCTGGCTGCCGGCGGGGGGCGAACCGGAGCCGGGTGCCGGCCCCGCCGCCTGGCTGCGCCATCTGGCCCTTCCCGTCCTGACCGCGACCGTGCTCGGCCTCGGCCCGCTCCTCCGCTTCGTCCGAGCGGGCCTGCTCGAGGCCCTGCGCGAGCCCTGCATCCGCACCGCCCGGGCCAAGGGCGCCGGCACCGTGCGGCTGGTCCTCGGGCACGCCCTGCCCCAGGCCCTGCCGGCGCTCCTCGCGGTCGTGGCCCTGCAGGCGGGTGGGCTCCTGTCGGGTGCGCTCGTGATCGAGACCGTGTTCGCCTGGCCCGGGATGGGCCGGCTGATCTACGAGGCGATCATGGGCAACGACTACAATCTGGCCGTGATCGCCGTGCTGGTCGGAACCGCCGCGACCCTGCTCGCCAACTTGGCCGCCGACCTCCTGCACGCCCGGCTCGATCCTCGTGTCCGGCCCGGCTGAGCCGATCCGCGCAGGTCCGCGGGCGGGCCGGCGCGACCCCGTGGCCCCGGCCCTCGTCTTGGCGGTCCTCGCGATCGCGGTACTGCTCGGTCCCCCGCTCGGTACGGCGTTCGGCTTGGATGGCGAGCGGATCGACCTCCTGCGGCGGTTCGCCGCGCCCGGTGCGGCGCACCCGCTCGGCACCGACCAGCTCGGCCGCGACTTCCTCCTCCGGCTGCTCGAGGGTGGTCGGATCTCGCTGCTCGTGGGGCTCGCGGGTGCCCTCCTCGTCACCCTGATCGGCACGGCGATCGGCCTTCTCGCGGCCTTCGCCCGGGGCGCCGTCGACAGCCTCGCCATGCGCACGGCCGACATCGTGCTGGCCCTGCCGCTGCTGCCGCTCCTCGTGGTGCTGGCGGCGGTCGATCCGATGCGGCTCGGCCTCGACCCCGAGCTCGCCGGCTCGGCCGGGCTCGACGTCGCGCGGATCGTCGTCCTCGTGGCGCTGTTCGGCTGGCCGGCCACCGCTCGTCTCGTGCGCGCCGGGACGCTCTCGCTGCTCACCGCCGATCACGTGCGGGCGGCCCGCGCCCTCGGGGCGTCGCCCACGCGGGTGGCGCTGCGCCACGTGCTGCCCGGCCTCGCCGCGCCGATCGCGGTCGCGGCGACACTCTCGATCGGGCAGGTGATCCTGGCCGAGTCGGTCCTGAGTTTCCTCGGGCTCGGCATCCGCCCGCCCACGCCTTCCTGGGGGAACATGCTGAGCAACGCCCAAGAGATGCTCTGGCAGGCGCCCCGGCTCGCGCTCTGGCCGGGGCTTGCGATCCTGCTCGCCGTGGCGGCCTGCAACCTGTTGGGGGACGCGCTCGCCGAGCGCGCCGACCCGCGCGCGAGTGGCCCGTGAGGCCGGGAGGAGAAGCGATGGAGCTCGTCTGGTGCTACGTCACCTGCGCCTCGGTCGAGGAGGCCGAGCGCATCGGTCGGGCGGTGGTGGAGGCGCGGCTCGCCGCCTGCGCCAACGTTCTGCCCGGAGCCACTTCGATCTATCGGTGGCAGGATCGGATCGAGACGGCATCCGAGACGGTGCTCGTGCTCAAGACCCGGGCCGGGCTCGTCGATGCACTCGGCGAGCGGATCAAGGCATTGCACTCCTACACGCTGCCCTGCGTGGTCGCCCTGCCGATCGCGGGCGGCGATCCGGACTATCGGGCCTGGCTCCTGGCCGAGACGGCGCCGCCGCCGGGTTCCGAAGGCGCCGAGCCCGACGGGAAGAGCTGACAAATTCTTCTACCTATAGTAGAAAACCGGGCGTCACCGAGAGGGCAAAGGCGCACTGTTCACCGAGCGATTCCGTGCAGCCTCGTTGGTCCCGGTGGTCGGCCGGCTCGCGACCGCCGCACTCGACCTCCTGCTGCCGCCTCGCTGCCTCGCCTGCGGCGAGCCGGTGGCCCGGCAAGGGGGGCTCTGCGCCACCTGCTGGTCGCCGCTGCGCTTTCTCGGCCCGCCCTGCTGCGAACGCTGTGGCTGGCCGCTGCAAGCGGTCGAAGCCGAACCCGGGCTCTGTGCGGCCTGCATGGAGCACCCGCCGCCCTGGGACCGGGGCCGGGCCGCTCTCGCCTACGAGGAGGCGAGCCGCGGGCTCGTTCTCCGCTTCAAGCATGCCGGTCGCACCGAGGCGGCCGCGACCTTCGCCCGTTGGCTGGCGCTCGCCGGGCGCGAGCTTCTGGCGGACGCCGACCTGATCCTGCCCGTCCCGCTGCATCGCTGGCGACTGTTGCGGCGCGGCTACAACCAGTCGGCCTTGCTCGCCGCTCGGCTCGCGAAGCTCACGGGCGTGGCCTGGTCGCCCGCTGTCCTGCGCCGGCGCCGTGCCACCGCCTCGCAGCAGGGGCTCGGGGCCGCGGCCCGGAGGGTCAACGTCACCGCGACCGCCTTCGAGGTGCCGGCCGCGCGGCGAGCCGCGATCGCCGGCCGCCGGATCGTGCTGGTCGACGACGTTCTGACGACGGGGGCGACGCTCGGCGCCTGCACACGGGTGCTGCGTGCGGCCGGCTGCGCACGGGTGGACGTGCTCGTGCTCGCTCGGGTGGTGAAGCCCGCGGCGCTTCCTATATGACCGTGACGGTGGCGTGACACGACCGCGTGGACCTGCCGTCGATGGCCAAGGTCGAGATCTACACCTCCCCGCTCTGCCCCTATTGCTGGCGCGCCAAGAGCCTGCTCGGCGCCAAGGGTGTGGCCTTCGAAGAGATCGATCTCTGGTCCGACCCGGCGCGTCGGCCGGAGATGATCGAGCGGTCCGGCGGGCGGACTACCGTCCCGCAGATCTTCATCGACGGGCGGCCGATCGGCGGCTCGGACGACCTTTACGAGCTCGAGCGTCGGGGCGAGCTCGACCGCCTGCTCGCCGGAGCCACACCGTGATCCGCTTCGCTTTGGCCTGTGCCGCCGGGCACGAATTCGAAGGCTGGTTCCGCAGCAACGAGGCCTTCGACCAGCAGCGCGCGGCGGGCGAGCTCGCCTGCCCGGTCTGTGGTGCCACCTCGGTCGACAAGGCGATCATGGCGCCCGCGGTCGCCCGCTCCGGTGCGGCCGACCGACCGCCGCCGGAGGTGGTCGCCCGGTTCCTGGCGATGGCCCGGGCGCTGCGCGCCCACGTCGAGCAGAACTTCGAGAACGTGGGCGCTCGCTTTCCCGAAGAGGCGCGCCGGATCCACCTCGGCGAGGCGGAGCCGCGCGACATCTACGGCGAGGCCACCCCCGAAGAGGTCAGGGAATTGCTCGACGAGGGAATCGAGGTCCGGCCGTTGCCCTGGGTTCCCAAGCTCGACGGCTGAGAAACGATCGGTCACCGGAGGAGTGACCGTTCCCCGGCGAGATCGAGAAATGCGTCCTTGCTTTCGAGGGCGCGAGGGTCTTCTGTCCTCGCTCCGCGAGCGGGGTGAGCGTCCTTGCACGAGCCGGTCAGCGTCGTCCTTCCCACCTGGAACCGCGCCCGTCTCCTGCCGCGGGCGATCGATTCGGTGCTGAGCCAGCTCGAGCCCGGCGACGAGCTGATCGTCGCCGACGACGGCTCGACCGACGGGACGGCGGCCCTCGTGGCCGGCTACGGGCCACCTGTGCGATACCTCGCCTTGCCGCACGGCGGCGCGGGTGCGGCGCGCAACGCCGGCTGGCGGGTGGCGCGCGGGCCGCTCGTGGCCTTCCTCGATTCGGACGATCGCTGGTTGCCGGGCAAGCTCGCACTCGAGCGGGCGCTGTTGGCCAGCCGACCGGAGCTCGCCTGCTGCTTCAGCGACTTCCGGACCGCGCGCATCGACGGCATCGAGCGAGAGGACGGGCTCGCCGGCTGGATCGGCGGGCCGCCGCGCTTCGCCGAGCGGGTCGCCGCCGCCGTGCCCCTCCGCAGCCTCCTGCCGGACGGTCCCTGGGATCCCTCGATCCGGGTCCATATCGGCGACTTCGCCGCGGCGGCGATCCGCGAGCCGATCGTCAATCTCGGCACGGCGCTCGTGCGCAAGCCGCGGCTCGGCCCCGAGCTCGGCTGTGCGGAGGATCTGCCGACTTTCGAGGAGCAGCCGGCCGTCCTGCGCATCCTGCGGGCCGGACCGGCCGCTTTCCTCGCTACCGCCACCCTCGTTCAGCACGATCACGCCGGCCCGCGCCTCACGAGGGCCGACCACCGGGCCCGGGCGCTCGCCCGCATCGCGGTGCTCGAGCGAGCCTTCGCGGGCGACCCGGCGTTCCTCGCTCGGCACGGTGCCGAACTCGCCACCCGGCTGGCGGCCGAGCGGGTGGCACTCGCCCGGCTGCTGCTCGCCGAGGGCGCCACGGCGCAGGCGCGGCGCGTGCTGGCGGCGATCCCGACGCCTCCGCCGGAGCTGGTCCTGCTCGCCCGGTTACCGGGGCCTCTCGTGGCGGCGGCCGCCAGGGGGCGGCGTGGTCTGCGCCGCGCCTTGGCCCTGGTGCCGTGGTTGGCGACGCCCGGTTGAGGTGTGTCTGGCTGGGCTCAGTGCGAGGTCTCGATGTTGATCGTGAGCGTCCGCCGCATGGCTCCTTTGGGGCCGTGCATCGGCCGCACGCAGTGCCAGGAATTGAAGGTCTTCACGAAGAGGACGCACTGGTTCGGCTCGAACTCGAACGTCTCGAGCGTCTCCATGTCCTCGAACTCGGCCTTGTCGTTCATGCGATTGAAGCTGAGCTCGGGCTTGATGTGCCGGTTGACCTCGGTGCCCCCACCATAGGCCGGGTCCCACTCGCCCTCGCGGGCCATGGACACGACCATGGTCACGATCTTGTCGGGATTGTCGGTGTGGGGGGTGACGCAGCCGCCGTCGGCCGGGAGCATCGAGAACTCGAAGCGGGCCGACAACTTGGCCGGCGCCTTCCACCACTTGCCGCGCACCAGGTTCTTGATGTTGCGCCTGAGGCGGCCACTGCTCGACAGTCGCTTGAAGCCGAGATCGATGTGCCTCTCCTTGAGTTGATCGAGAACACCCCAAACGAAGTCGTCGGACTTGATCCAGTTGTAAAAGTTCTTCCAAACGGGATTGGCCTCGATCCACTCGTGATACTTCTTCGGATTGTATTTCTCCGAAAGGCAGTACTTGTGCCCCACCTTGGGGATGTACTCGAACAGCTCGATCGGCGGATAGGCATCGAGGAGAGCCCGGTAGCGTTCCTCGCTCATGATCGGCTTGGCGAGCCCGATCGGGAACGGCTCGTAGCGAAGCCGGAGATTGTCGAGCGAGAATGCTGCCTCTGCCATGAGCTTCGGGTCCCGGACGTTGCCGAAACACCCCGGAAACGGGGTGCAGCGCGTCAGATAGGTGAAACCGAGGACGAGAACAAAGGGTCGCAGGGTCGCAGCGCCGCAGCGACGAGACGCCTCGACAGCGGGCGTGGCTTGGGCGAAGGAGGCACGCCATGCGGGTCCGCCGATCGACCGTCCGCCGATGATCGCCTTGTTCGAGCGTCTCGAGGCTTGGCGCCGAGAGCGGCGCTGGCGGGCCAAACGGGCGCGAATGTTCGCTTCGGCCGATCTCCTCGTGGTTTCGCACACCAAGAGCGGCCGCACATGGCTGCGGGTGATGCTCTCGCACCTGTGGCATCTCGAGCACGGTGTGCCGGCGAGCGAGCTCGTGCGCGGCGACAATTTCAAGCGCCTCGTCCCGACCATCCCGGCCGTGCACTTCGCCCGCGACACGCGCTTTCCGCCCGAGACGGGCGAGCTCGTGGTCGGCCCGGGGCAGCGCCTGCTCGTGCTCGTGCGCGACCCCCGGGACGTGGCCGTCTCCTTCTGGCTGCACGTGCGGCACCGCGCTTCCGAAGCCGAGCTCGCGCGCAAGGGGATTCCGCCCGCGGCGCGGAACCTCGAGCTCTTCGCTTTCGCGACCGACCCGCGGCTCGGCGTGCCGAGAGTGATCGGCTTCTACAATCGCTGGTGGCAGGACCTCGCGGCCCATCCGCGCTCGGCACGGGTCCGCTACGAGGATCTGCGTGCCGACACCGCGGCCGAGCTCGAGCGGATCACCCGCTTCCTCGGCGAGCGGCACCCGAGCGAGCGGATCGCCGCGGCGGTCGCCTTCGCGAGCTTCGAGAGCCTCAAGGAGAAGGAGCGGCAGGGCTTCTTCGCTTCGGGCAGGCTCGGTCCGCCCGAGGCCGCGGCGGCCGCGGGCACGGTGGACGATCCCGCGCTCTACAAGGTGCGCGAAGGCAGCGTGGGCGGCTGGCGGCGGCATTTCACGGCGGAGCAGGCTGCGGTGCTGGACGCCCTCGTGCGCGACGGCCTCGAGCCGGGCTGGGGCTATCGGGGATGAGGCCCGCGGTGCTGCCGGGAACGCGCCGGGTGGCGGTCCACCCGGGCTTCGTCAAGACCGCCACATCCACCCTGCAGCGGCACGTCTTCCCGCGCCATCCCGAGATCGCCTATCTCGGGCTGCCCGCCCCCCACGCGGACCTCGAGTGGGCGATCCGCCATCTCTGTCAGGCGGACAGCACGCGCTGGCAGGGGGAGCGGGTCGGCGAGATCCTGCGCGCGGCCGTGGAAGCCGCCCCGCCCGATCGGCTCGTTCTCGTCTCTTACGAGAACTTCGCGCTGCACGAATCGACGGACAAGGGCCTCGTGGCCGAACGTCTCGCGGCGCTTCTGCCCGGTGCTTCGATCCTCTTCACGATCCGCCGCCAGGAGGAGCTCGTGACCTCCTGGTACCTCACGAAGCTGCGCGTGCGGATCAAGCGCAAGGCCTTCATCCCGTTCGAGGAGTGGTACTGGACGGAGCGTCGCGAGCGGCATCTCTCGATCCTCGACGATCTCTGCTACGCCCCCACGATCGAGGCCTATCGTCGGCTGTTCGGGCCCGAGCGGGTGAGCGTGGTGCCCTTCGAGCTCCTGCGCCGCGAGCCCGCGGCCTTCGCCCGCGCCTGTGCGGCGGCCCTCGGCGTCGATGCGGAGCGGTTCGCGCGACTGCTCGAGGGCCAGCGGGAGAACGCCTCGATGTCGCAGCGCTATTTCGACTTCTGGCGGCGCTTCGGGCATCTCCTGCCGCGCAGGCTCGCCCGCAAATGGGCCCGCCGCATGCCGATGCACGACGGACCTTCGGCGCGGATCCCGCTGCCGGAGGCGATCCGGGCCGATATCGCGCGGGAGGTGGCCGAGGACAATCGAAGGCTCGCGGCGCTCACCGGGCTCGACCTCGAGGGGCTCGGCTACACGCTTCGGGCCGCGGAGGCCCCTCTGCCCCCGGTCGGCGCGGCAACGGTCGAAGGCCGGTAGACGGAAGCCCCCCCCTCGGGCATTTCCGGCCGAGGCCCGATCTGCCATAAGGCGCGCGGAGGACGCGCCGCGAGGCCGCATGCGCAAGTCGGGCAGCCGCCTGCTGATCTACAGTCACGACAGCTTCGGCCTCGGTCACCTCCGGCGGTGTCGTACCATCGCCCACGACCTGGTCGAGCGTTGGCGCCAGCTTTCGGTCCTGATCCTCTCGGGATCGCCGATCATCGGCAGTTTCGAGTTCAAGAGTCGCGTCGATTTCGTGCGGGTCCCGGGCGTGATCAAACTCAGGAACGGCGAATACACGTCGCTCAGCCTGCACCTCGACATCGAGACGACACTGGCGATGCGCAGCTCGATCATCCAGCACACCGCGGAGATTTTCGAGCCGCAGCTGTTCCTCGTCGACAAGGAGCCTCTGGGTCTGCGGGGCGAGGTCAAGCCTGCGCTCGAGCTCCTGCGCTCGCGCGGGGCGCGCTGCGTGCTCGGTCTGCGCGACGTGATGGACGAGCCGCAGAGCCTGATCGAAGAATGGGAGCGCAAGGGCGTCTTCCCCGAGCTCGACCGGCTCTACGACGAGATCTGGGTCTACGGTCTGCCCGAGCTGTTCGACCCGATCGCCGAGATCCCGGGCCTGCGCGCGGTCGCGCACAAGATCCGCTTCACGGGCTATCTGCGGCGCGATCTGCCCGGCGAGGCCGCACCGAGCGCCGACTATCTCCTGCCGTCCGAGCCCTATGTCCTGGTGACCACGGGGGGTGGGGGCGATGGCGGCGAGCTGATCGACTGGGTGCTCAAGGCCTACGAGGCCGACCCCGAGCTGCCCTATCCGGCCGTGATCCTGTTCGGCCCGTTCCTGCCGGCCGAGGAACGCGCCCAGTTCCAGGAACGAGTGGCGCGCGACCCGCGTCTTCGGGCGATCACTTTCGAGGCCCGGGTCGAGCCGCTGTTCGAGCGCGCGCTCGGCGTGGTGGCGATGGGCGGCTACAACACCTTCTGCGAGATCCTCTCCTTCGGAAAGCCGGCCCTTCTCGTGCCGCGCACCGAGCCGCGGCTCGAGCAGCTCATCCGCGCCGAGCGCGCCCATGCGGCCGGGCTCGTCCGGCTCCTGCCCCGTGGCCGCGACAACGATCCCTTGCGGATGGCCTACATGCTGCGGGCCTTGCCGCACGTGCCGGTCGCCGACCGTGCGGTCCGGGCCCGCATGCTGACCGGGCTCGACCGGATCGCCGATCTCGCCGCACCCTATCTCGACGTCGCCCGGCGGAGCCGCGCCGCCCGGCGCAGCGGCCTTGCCCGCGCCGCCGGCTGAGCCCGCGGTCGCCGTCCTGCTCAAGGGCTGGCCGCGGCTCTCCGAGACCTTCATCGCCCGCGAACTCGTCGGCCTCGAGGCGCGCGGCCTGCCGCTCCTCCTGGTCTCGCTCCGCCATCCGACGGACCACGCCCGGCATCCCGACCACGACCGGGTGCGCGCGCCGGCGCTCTACCTACCCGAGTATCTCTACCAGGAACCGCTTCGGGTCCTGCGCGGCTTCTTGCGCGCCCTCCTCCGTCCGAGCTTCGCCACGACCCTCGCGGTGTGGCTTTCGGACTTCCTCCACGATCCGACCCCGAACCGCGGCCGCCGCCTCGGTCAGGCGCTCGTGCTGGCAGCCGAGCTGCCGGCGAGCGTGCGGCACCTGCACGCCCACTTCCTGCATACCCCTGCCTCCGTCGCCCGCTACACCGCCCTCCTCCGCGGCCTGCCCTTCTCGATCTCGGCTCACGCCAAGGACATCTGGACCACACCCGCCCGCGAGAAGCGGGCCAAGCTGCGTGCCGCCCGCTTCACGGTGACCTGCACGCGGACCAATCTCGAGCATCTGCGCGCCTTGGCGCCAGAGGCGGACACGAGCCTGCTCTATCACGGGGTGGATGCCCGCCTGTTCGCGCCGCCCGCCCGCCGGTCGGACCGGGACGGCGGCGAGCCGGGCGACCCCGTGCGGATCCTCGCGGTGGCGCGGGCGATGCCTAAGAAAGGGCTCGACACCCTGCTCGAGGCACTCGCCCGACTGCCCGGGAACCTCGCCTGGCGGCTCGACCATGTCGGCGGAGGGCCGCTTCTGAACGAGCTTCGAGCGCGCTCCGAGCGGCTCGCGATCGCAGGCCGGATCGCCTGGCACGGAGCCCAGCCGCAGCCGCGGGTGATCGAGCTCCTGCGGGCGGCCGACCTCTTCGTCCTACCGGCTCGGATCGCCGCCGACGGCGACCGCGACGGGCTACCCAACGTGCTCCTCGAGGCGATGGCCAGCGCACTCCCGGTCGTGACCACGCCGGTCTCGGCGATCCCCGAGGCGGTCGAGGACGGTCGCAACGGGTTCCTCGTGCCGCCCGACGACCCGGCGGCCCTGGCCGTGGCGATCGCCCGGCTCGCCCGGGACCCGGCCCTGGGG
>DAIOUO010000029.1:9854-17852 GCA_036759485.1 Geminicoccaceae bacterium
CTCGAAGCCGAGGCGCACACCCCACGCGCGGCGGGCGCATGCGCGTCGCCTTCCACGCGCCGCTGAAGCCGCCCGATCACCCGGTGCCTTCGGGCGACCGGGCGATGGCGCGTGCGCTTCTGGGCCTGCTCGCCGGGATCGGCCACGAGGTCGTGCCGACCGGGCGGTTCCGGAGCTTCGACCGCGACGGGGATGCGCGTCGCCAGGAGCGGCTTCTGGCCTTGGGTGAACGGCTCGCGGTGCGGCTCCTCCGGCGGATCGAGGCCGGCCTCCTGCCGCGACCCGAGCTCTGGCTCACCTACCACTGCCACCACAAGGCACCCGATCTCTTGGGTCCGCCCGTCGCGACGGCGCTCGACCTGCCCTATGTCGTGGTCGAGGGCTCGATCAGCGCGCGCCAGGCGCAGGGACCCTGGGCCGTGGGCCACGCGGCGAGCCTCGCCGCCTTGCGGCGCGCCGATCTCGTGCTCGCGGTGACCGGCCGCGATCGTCTAGGGCTGATCGAGGGCGGCCTGCTCGAGGCGGCGGTGCTGCTCTTCCCGCCTTTCCTGGATGCCGCCCCCTTGCGCGCCGCGGCCGCCGAGCGACCGGCACATCGAGCCCGCCTGGCCGCGACCCTCGAGCTCGATCCCGGACTTCCCTGGCTGCTCGCCGTGGCGATGATGCGAGCGGATGTGAAGCAACGCTCCTACGAGGTCCTGGCGAGAGCCCTCGGGCGTCTCGCGGATCGGCCTTGGGCTCTGCTCGTCGTCGGCGACGGGCCGGCCCGCCCGGCCGTCGAGGCTGCGCTGCGCGCGGCGGCGGGCGACCGGCTGCGGCTCCTCGGAGCGCTCGCCCCGGAGGCACTGGCATCGGTCTACGCGGCTGCCGACCTCCTGGTCTGGCCGGCGGTCGGCGAGGCCTACGGCATGGCGCTGCTCGAGGCCCAGGCCGCCGGGGTCCCGGTCGTCGCCGGGGCGGAGGGCGGGGTCGCCGAGGTGGTGGCGCACGGCATCGGCGGACTGCTCGTCCCGCCGCGGGCGCCGGAGGCCTTCGCGGGCGCGATCGCGGCACTCCTGGACGAGCCGGCCCGTCGGCGGGCGCTCGGCGCCGGCGCCGCCGAGCGGGTCCGCACCCGGCACGATCGGCCCGTCGCCGCCGCCCGGCTCGCCGAGGCGCTCGGGACCGCCGCCGCCCGACACGCGCTTCGCGCGCGCGGTGCACCGTGACCCGGCTCTGCCTCCTCCGCCATGCCACGACGGCGTGGAACCTCGAGCGGCGGCTCCAGGGCCGGACCGACACCCCGCTCGCTCCCGAGGGCCGGGCCGAGGTCACGACCTGGCGGCTGCCGCCCTGGACAGCCGGGGCGCGGGCCTGGACGAGCCCCTTGCTGCGGGCGCGCGAGACCGCGGCGCTGTTGGGCCGCCACGATGCCGAGGTGGCGCCCGAGCTCGTCGAGATGAGCTGGGGGATCTGGGAGGGGCGGACGCTGGCCGAGCTCAGGGCGGCCGATGCCGAGCGGATCGCGGCACTCGAGGCGTCGGGGCTCGATCTGATGGTCCCGGGCGGCGAGAGCCCCCGCGCGGTGGCCGAGCGGATCGCACCCTTTCTGGCCCGGATCGCCGGCTCCGGCGGCGCGCATCTGGCGATCACTCACAAGGGCGTCATTCGGGCGGCTTACGCGCTCGCCTCGGGATGGGACATGCGCGGCAAGCCGCCTCTGCCGCTCAAGGGCCCGATGGCGCTTCTGCTCGAGTTCGAGCCGGACGGACGGATGCGCTCGGTCCGGCTCTGGCCGGTCGTGGGCGGCAGCGGGTGAGCGCGCCCCGTGTCCTGATCTGGGTCCAGCACCTGCTCGGTACGGGCCATCTGCGCCGCGCCCACCTCTTGGCCGCGGCCCTCGCCGAGCGTGGGGCCCGGGTCGTGCTCGCGAGCGGCGGGCCGCCCGTGCCCTGGTCGCCGGCGCCCGGTGTGGAGCTCGTCCAGCTGCCGCCGATCCGCGCCGCCGACAGCCGATTCTCCACACTCGCCACGGCCGAGGGTGCCCCGGTGGACGACGGGGTGTGGGCAGCGCGCCGGGCGATCCTCGAGGAACGGCTCGAGGCGCTTCGCCCACAGATCCTCGTGAGCGAGCACTACCCCTTCGGCCGGGGCGCCTTCGCCCGCGAGCTCGAGCCGCTCCTCGCCCGGGCCACCGCACTCGGGACGGTGCTCGTCGCCTCGGTCCGGGACGTGCTCGTGAGCAAGGCCGATCCGGCGAAGCACCGGGCGGCACTCGCCCGCGCGGCCGCCTATCGGCGGGTGCTGGTGCACGGCGATCCCGCGCTGATTCCCTTCGCGGCGAGCTTCTCGCCGGCCGCCGAGCTCGGCAGCCGGCTCGTGCACACGGGCTATCTCGCCGGTCCGATCGCACGCTCGGCCGAGCGCGGCGACGAGGTGGTGGTGTCGGCCGGTGGTGGTGCGGTCGGACGGGCGCTGCGGGCAGTCGCGATCGAAGCCGCCGCCTCGCTGCCGGATCGACCCTGGCGGATCGTCGGCGGCCCGGTGGCCGATCCGGACGAGCTCGCCGAACTCGCGGCGAAGGCTCGACCCGGCGTGATCGTCGAGGGCCACCGCGCCGATCTGCCCGAGCTCGTCGCCCGGGCCGCGGTCTCGGTCTCGCAGGCCGGCTACAACACGGTGGTGGAGACGCTCGCGTCCGGCACACCCATGGTGCTGGTGCCCTTCGCCGAGGGCGGGGAGGACGAGCAGACGCGGCGGGCGGAGGCGCTCGCGGCCCGCGGCCTCGCCCGAGTGTTGCCCGAGGCGGAACTCTCGCCCGCGGGCCTCGCCCGGGCGGTCCTGGCAGCACTCGCCGAGCCACCGACGGGGCCGCCCGATATCCGCCTCGACGGGACGACCCGCTCGGTCGAGCTGCTGCTGGACCTCCTCGCGTGAGCGTGCGGCCCGAGCTCCTGCCTCTGGTCGAGGCGCTCGCCGCCCGGGCCGAGCCGGCCGTTCTCTGGTGGCGGGACGACGACGCCGGCCGGCCGGATGCGAGGCTCGATCGGCTCCTGGCCCTCGCCCGCGACCTCGAGGCCCCGCTCGCGCTCGCCGTCGTGCCGGCCTGGCTCGAGGAACCGGTCGCCACCGCGATCCGGGCGACGAGAGAAGCGAGCGTGCTCCAGCACGGCTGGGCCCATGCCGATCACGCCGGCCCCGGTGAGCGGCGGATCGAGCTCGGCGGGCGGGCCGACCGCTCGCGGCTCCTGTCCGACCTCGCCCGGGGCCGCCGGTGCCTTCTCGAGGGCTTCGCCGACCGCTTCCGGCCGATCCTGGTTCCGCCCTGGAACCGGATCGCCCCCGACCTGTTGCCCGCCCTGCCCGGGCTCGGCTTTCGGGCGCTCTCGATCTGGGACGAGGGAGATCTCGGTCCGATGCCGGCCGGGCTCGCCCGGCTCGACGTGCACGTCGACCCGATCGATTGGCGCGGCGGACGGCGCTGGATCGGTCTCGCGGCGCTCGCCGAGCGGCTGGCGCGCCGGCTCGCTCGCGCCGACGCGCCGGTCGGCCTCGTGACGCACCACCTCGTGATGGAGCCCGCGGCCTTCGACGAGCTCGCCCGGTTGCTCGACCTATTGCGTGGCCGAGCCGATGTCCGTTTGATGCCGGTCGAGAGCCTGCTCGGGGGGGCCGGATGACGGTTCTGCTCGCGGTCCGCGATCTGGCCGTCGCGTTCCGTGCCGACGAGGGCACGGTCGAGGCGGTGCGCGGCGTGAGCTTCGACGTGCCCGCCGGTGGCACGGTGGCCCTCGTGGGCGAATCCGGCTCCGGCAAGACCGTGATCAGCCAGGCGATCATGGGAATCTTGCCGCGCAACGCGGCGATCACCGGCGGGCGCATCCTGTTCCGCGATCCGGCCACGGGCCAGGAGCTCGACCTCGCCGCACTCGACCCGGACTCGCCCGAGCGACGGCGGATCCGCGGCGGGCGGATCTCGATCATCTTCCAGGAGCCGATGAGCTCGCTCTCGCCGCTCCACACGATCGGCGACCAGGTCGGCGAGGCCTACGCCCTGCACCGCTCGGCGAGCCGGGAGGAGGTGCGGCGACGGACCGTCGAGATGCTCGCGCGGGTGGGCTTCCCCGATCCCGAGCAGGCCTGGCACGCCTACCCCTTCGAGCTCTCCGGCGGGCTGCGCCAGCGGGCCATGATCGCCATGGCCCTGATCTGCGAGCCGGCGCTGTTGATCGCGGACGAGCCCACCACCGCGCTCGACGTCACGATCCAGGCGCAGATCCTCAAGCTCATGGCCGATCTGCAGCGCGAGCTCGGGATCGCCATCCTGTTCATCACCCACGATCTGGGTGTGGTCGCCAACATCGCGGAGTCGATGGTGGTGCTGTATCGCGGCCGGGTCATGGAGCGCGGGCCGACCCGTACGCTGCTGGCGAGCCCCCGGCACCCCTATCTGCAGGGGCTCCTGCGCGCCCTGCCGCGGCTGCACACGCCGGCCGATCGGCCGCTCGTGCCGCTGCGGCGGATCCCGGCCAGCGCGAGCGCCCTGCTCACGCGCGGCCGCCGCGAGGGTCGGCCGGCGGCCGGCGACCGGCCGATCCTCGAGGTCGAGGGCCTGCGCAAAGCGTTCGTCACCCGAAGCCGCGGCTGGTTGCGGGGCACGGTACGCGAGATCGTCGCGGTCGAGGATGTGAGCTTCGGCGTGCGACGGGGCGAGTGCCTGGCGATCGTCGGCGAGAGCGGGTCGGGCAAGACCACGGTGAGCCGAATCATCATGCGCGCCCTCGTTCCCGACCGCGGGCGCGTCCTGTTCCACGGCCCCGAGGGCCCGATCGACGTGTTGGCGCTCGACGAGGCGGCGCTGGCCGCCTTCCGCCGCAGGATCCAGTACATCTTCCAGGATCCCTTCGGCTCGCTCAACCCGCGCATGACCGTGCACGACATCGTGGCCGAGCCGCTCGTCATCCACCGGATCGGCACGCCCGCGGAACGATCCGAGCGGGTGGCGGCCCTGTTGGCGGCAGTCGGCCTCGAGCCGCAGCACCAGCGGCGCTATCCGCACAGCTTCTCGGGGGGCCAGCGCCAGCGGATCGGGATCGCCCGGGCCCTCGCCCTCGAGCCCGACATCCTGATCTGCGACGAGCCGGTCTCCGCCCTCGACGTCTCGGTGCAGGCCCAGGTCCTCAACCTGCTCAAGGACCTGCAGCGGGCGCTCGGGCTCACCTACCTGTTCATCTCGCACAATCTCGCGGTCGTGAAATACGTGGCCGACCGGATCGCTGTCATGTGCGCCGGGCGGATCGTGGAACTCGCCCCGACCACCGAGCTCTTCGCGGATGCGCGGCACCCCTACACGCGCGCCCTGCTCGCGGCCGTCCCCGAACCGGATCCCGACTTCCGCCTCGACCTCGGCGCCCTCCTGGCGGGCCGGACCTCCGACCCGACGGCGTGGCCCGAGCCCTACCGCCTCTCCGACGGGCCCGGCCGCCTCGAGCCAGTCGACGGGCAGCATTATGTGAGGATCGCCGCATGAGCCCGAGCCGTCCGAGGCCCGGTCCTGCGCTGCTCGCCCTGCTCGGCGCGGTCCTCGCCGCGCTCGGGGCGGAGCCGCTGCGGGCGGGTCCACCCGAGGAACCGCGGGTGCTCGCCGACATTCCCGAAATCGGCCGGCCCGGTGGCGAGCTCAGGACCCTCGTCGGCCGGGCGCGGGACACCCGGCTCCTGCATGTCTACGGCAATGCCCGGCTCGTGGGCTACGACCGGGATCTCCGGCTCGTGCCGGACATCCTCGAATCGTTCGAGGTCGAGGACGGCCGGCTCTTCACTTTTCGACTGCGCAAGGGTCACCGCTGGTCGGACGGCCACCCCTTCACGACCGAGGATCTGCGCTTCTGGTGGGAGGACGTGGCGCTCGAACCCAAGCTGAGCCCGACCGGCCCTCCGATCCAGCTCCTCGTCGATGGCGAACCGCCGAAGGTCGAGGTCCTGGACGATCGCACCATCCGCTACGGCTGGTCGCAGCCCAATCCGTTCTTCCTGCCGCTGAACGCCGCGGCTTCGCCCGAGTTCATCTACGCTCCCAAGCACTATCTCGCCCGGTTCCACGCCAAGTACGCCGACCCCGAGGCTCTCGCCAAGCTGGTGAAAGAGACCAAGTCGCGCGACTGGGCACAGCTCTTCCGCCGCAAGGAGCGGATGAGCGAGTTCGACAATCCCGAGCTGCCGACGCTCCAACCCTGGATGCTGACGACCCCACCGCCGGCCGAGCGCTTCGTCGCGCTGCGCAACCCGTACTTCCATCGGGTCGACGCCAAGGGGCAGCAGCTTCCCTATCTCGACAAGCTGATCCTCGAGGTGGTCGACAGCAAGCTGATCCCCATCAAAACGGGCGCCGGGGAGACCGACTTGCAGGCCCGGCACCTCTATTTCAAGGACTATACGTTCCTCAAGGAGAGCGAGAGCCGAAGCGGCCTCAGGACCCTGCTCTGGCGGGAGGCCCGCGGCGCGCATCTGGCGCTCTACCCGAACCTGAACGCGAACGATGCGGTCTGGCGCGCGCTGTTCCGCGACCGGCGGTTCAGGCTCGCCCTCTCGCTCGGCCTCGATCGCGAGACGATCAGTCAATACCTCTATTTCGGGCTCGCCACACCGGCCAACAACACCGTTCTGCCGGACAGTCCGCTCTACTCCGAGACGATCGGGCGGGCCTGCCTCGGCCACGATCCGAAGGAGGCGAATCGGCTCCTGGACGAGCTCGGCCTTCGCGAGCGCACCAAGGACGGGCTGCGGAAGCTGCCCGACGGCCGGCCGCTCGAGCTCGTGGTCGAGACCGCGGGCGAGGACAGCGAGCAGATCGACCTCCTCGAGCTCGTGCGCGACGACTGGTTGAAGCTCGGCTTCAAGATCCACAGCAAGCCCTCGGAACGGGAGGTGCTGCGCAACCGGATCTTCTCGGGCGACGCCTTGATGACGATCTGGTTCGGCAACGAGAACGGAGTGCCGACGCCCGACATGGCGCCTTGGGAGTTCGCGCCCACGAGTCAGGCCGACCAGCCACACTGGCCCAAATGGGGCCAGCATTTCGAGACCAAGGGTCAGGCGGGCGAGCCACCCGACGTTCCGGAAGCGGTTCGCTTGCTCGAGCTCTATCGCGCCTGGCGGCGCGCGCAGGGGAGCACCGAGCGGACGGCCATCTGGACCGAGATGCTGGAGCTCTACGCGCAGGGGTGCTGGACGATCGGCACGGTGGCGAACGTGTTGCAGCCGGTGGCGGTCCGCAAGGGGCTCAAGAACGTGCCGGAAGAGGCGGTGTGGAACTGGGAACCGCACGCCCAGTTCGGCATCTATCGGCCGGACACGTTCTGGCTGGCGAAATGAGGGAAGGGAACGAGGAACAGGGTGGCCGTTCCCGATTTCCAGACGCTCATGCTCCCGGTCCTGCGCGCCTGCGGCGACGGGCTCGAGCACGCGACTTCCGAGCTCGTCGGGCAGATGGCCGAGCTGTTCGGGCTGAGCGAGGAGGAGTGCCGCCGGCTCCTCCCTTCCGGCACGCAGACCGTGATCGCCAACCGGACCCACTGGGCGATCAGCTACATGGTCCGGGCCGGCTTGCTCGAGCGGGTGCGGCGCGGTGTCGTCCGGCTCACCGATCGCGGCCGCGATCTGCTCGCCCACCGGCCCGAGCGGGTCGACGTCAAGACGTTGCGCCGGTTCGACGAATTCCTGCAGTTCAAGCAACGAACCCGGCAATCTCCGGCGGAGGGGGAAGACGAGCGCACGCCCGTATCGTCCCTGCCCCCTACAACCCGGGGCCACACGCCGGAGGAGCGCATCGAGGGAGCCGCAGTCGAGCTCGAGGCCGCGCTGCGCTCCGAGCTCCTCGCGCGGATCCGCAGCGCGAAGCCCGCCTTCTTCGAACGGCTCGTGGTCGAGCTCCTGGTCAAAATGGGATACGGCAGCGCGCTCGGCGGCCGCGCCGAGGCGATCGGCGGCAGCGGTGACGGCGGGATCGATGGCATGATC
>DAIOUO010000030.1:0-11185 GCA_036759485.1 Geminicoccaceae bacterium
GCCTGTACGCGATCGAGCTCGACGGCCAGCCGGTCTATGTCGGGATGGCCCCGAGTTCGACGGTGGCGAGCCGGCTGCGGGCGCATCTGGCGCTCGCCCGCAGGCCGGTCGGTCCGCGCGGCGGTCGCGGCGATCTCGCCCGGCTGCAGCCGATCCTCGCCCGAGCACTCGGGGCGGGCCGCGCGCTCGCCGCCCGGGTCGGCGTCGTGCCCGCCTGGGGCCCCTACAGCGCCGATGCCAAGACGTTGCACGCTGCCGAGGCGCTGGCCGCCAACCTGCTCCTCGCCCGAGGCGGTGCCGGCGTCGCCTACGATCCCGCCACCTGGACCTTTGAGGCCGGCGCGGCGCCGGTGGGCGGTGTCCCTTGAGCCTCGCCGAGCTCTTGCGGCTCGAGGCGGCGGCCGATGCCGCCGATCTCTCCGTGGTCGGCCCGCGCGACAGCCGCGTGCAGGAGATCGATACGCGACGCTTCCCCTGGTCGACCGTCTGCCATCTCTGCCGCGACTTCGGCGGTGGCAGCTGCGCCGGCTGCAGTGGGGTACTGATCGGCCCCGACAGGGTGCTCACGGCTGCCCATTGTCTCTGGAGCCTCGCCCGGCGGGCCGCCCCGCGCGGCATCACCGTGTTTCCCGGCCGGACCGACCGCGACACGTTCCCCTTCGGGGCCGTCCCCGCCCGCCGCTTCTGGGTGCCCCACGGTTTCCTCGAAGGCCCGGAGCGGACGATCTGGGACTTCGGGGTCGTCGAGCTCGCCCGCCCCGTCCGCCACACGCGCCGTTTCCCGCCGCTCGTCGCCCCAGACGATGCCGAGCTCGCCCGGGTCGCCGTCGAGCGCCGGCTGGTGATCGCGGGCTATCCCGCGGACCGCCCGCTCGGTACGCTCTGGCGGCACGCTGAACGGCTCAAGAAGGTCACCCCGCGGCGGCTGTTCTATTCGGTCGACACCTGTCCCGGGCACAGCGGCAGCCCGGTGTTCGTCGACCGCGGCCGCGGCGCCGAGGTGATCGCCGTGCACACCAGCGGCATTCTCGACGCCGAGGGCCGCTCGTACGGCTGTGACCGCCGCACCGTTCTGGCGCCACCCGGGCTGCTCAACAGTGGCGTCCGTCTGACCCCGGCCGTCGTCGCGGCGATCCGCCGCCCCGAGCGGGCCCGGGCCGGTCCGTGGCGCATGGTCGAGCTCCGTCCCGCCGGCGGCGATCGCGGTCACTGATTGCCACGCGGTTGCGCCGGATTAGTTTCGACCTGGAGCACCGGTTGTCCGGTAGACAACCTTCAGCCGACCGGAAAGGGAGGATCCGCGATGACCGCGAATTCGGGACGCGCGGTGCCGGGCCCCTCGTCGTCGGCCGGGCCCGAAACGATGGGCACGCCCGTCGCCTGCTTTCTGCTCGACGGACATCTCTGCCACGTCGTGCGCGATGCGGGTCGGGTCGCGGCGGTGACGGTCCTCGGCCGGTTCCGGCTCGATGGCCGCCCGTTCCTCGTAGTGGCGGCCGGATCGGACCCGAAGCGAACCCGCGCAAGGCTGGCGCGCCGCGAGCGGGAGATCGCCTGGCTGGTCGCGGAGGGCCTCCTCACCAAGCAGATCGCCCACCGGCTGGGCCTCAGCCCCCATACGGTCGGCGCCTACGTGAACCGCATCTACGCGAGGCTCGGCTGCCACAACCGTGCCGAGATGGTGGCGGTCCTCCTGGGCCTCGTCGCCGGCGACGGCGACCAGCGCTCCGAGCCGGTTCAAACTCCGAGATAGGCCTCGCGGACCGCCGGGTCACCCAGGAGATCGCGGCCGCTGCCGGCGTGCGCGATGCGGCCGGTCTCGAGGACGTAGCCCCGATCGGCGAGCGAGAGCGCGGCGACCGCGTTCTGCTCGACCAGCAACACCGTCACCCCTTCCTCGCGAAGCCGGGCCACCGTCTCCAGGATCTGCTCGACCAGGAAGGGCGCGAGACCCATCGAGGGCTCGTCGAGCAGGAGAAGCCTCGGCTCGGCCATGAGTGCCCGGCCGATCGCGCACATCTGCTGCTGCCCTCCCGAGAGCGCGCCAGCGGGCGTGTCGCGCCGTTCCGCGAGCACCGGGAAGAGGGCGAACACCCGCTCGAGGTTCCGCCGCGTGCGCTCCCGCGCTCGCCGGAAGGCACCGAGGCGGAGATTGTCGAGCACCGAGAGCGGGGCGAAGAGCTGGCGCCCTTCCGGCACCTGGACGATGCCGCGCGCCACCCGCTCGTGCGGCCGCATGGCCTCGATCGCCGCGCCCTCGAAGCGGATCGTGCCGGCGCGGATCGGCAGGACACCCGAGATCGCGCGCAGGAGCGTCGTCTTGCCGGCACCGTTGGCGCCCACGAGCGCGGTGACGGTACCCTCCGCTACCTCGAGGTCGACGCCCTTGACCGCCTCGATCCGGCCGTAGCCGCAGCGCAGAGCGTCGACGCGGAGGAGCGGCTCAGGCGGCATGCGCGGCCTCGAGGCCGTGGCGGCCGAGATAGGCCTCGATCACGCGCGGATCGCTCTTCACCAGCGCGGGCGTGCCCTCGACCAGCACCCGGCCCTGCTCGAGGACGAGCACGCGGTCGGAGATCCGCATGACGAGCTTCATGTCGTGCTCGACCAGCACGACCGCGATCCCTCGGCGCGCGATCGCCACGATCAGCCGGTCGATCTCCTCGGTCTCCACGGGGTTGCAGCCCGCTGCCGGCTCGTCGAGCATCAAGACCTTCGGCTCGCAGGCGAGTGCCCTGGCGATCTCGAGCCGCTTGAGAGCACCGTAGGGCAGCCCCGAGGCGGGCTCTTCCGCACGCTCCCCGAGGCCCACGAATTCGAGGAGCTCGCGCGCTTTGGCCCGGCTCTCTCGATTCTCGCGCAGGACCGAGGGCAGACCCAGAAGCTCGGCGAAGAGACGCCGGCGCTCCTTCAGGTGGCGGCCCACCATCACGTTCTCGAGTGCGCTCATCCGAAAGAAGATCTGCAGGTTCTGGAAGGTGCGAGCGAGGCCCCGGGCGGCGAGCGCGTGCGGCGGCAGGCCCGTGACGTCCCTGCCTTCCAGACGGACCTCGCCCGATTGCGCGCGGTAGAGGCCCGTGACGACATTGAAGAGCGTGGTCTTGCCGGCGCCGTTGGGGCCGATGATCGCGAGCACCTCGCCGCGGTCGATTGCGAAGCCCACGGAATCGAGCGCGCGGAGCCCGCCGAAGGCGATCGAGATGCCGCGCGCCTCGAGCAGGCTCAAGCGGACCTCCGCCGGGCGAGGAAGCCTGCGAGCCCGGGCACGATGCCCTGCCGCAGGAACACCATGAAGATTATGATCAGGAGCCCCAGAAGGGCGTGCTCGTATTCGTGGAAGAGGGTGAGGGCCTGCGGCAGCACGGTGAGCAGCGCCGCGCCCACGACCGCGCCCGCGATCGAGCCCATGCCGCCGATCACGACCATGGTGACGAGCTCGATCGAGCGCAGGAAGCCCGCCACGTCCGGTGTCACGAAGCGGTTGAAGAGGGCGAAGAGCCCGCCCGCGAGCGCGGCATAGACCGCGGCGATCACGAAGACGACGAGTTTGTGCCGCGCCACGTCGACGCCCACGACCGAGGCCGCGATCTCGCTGTCGTGCAGGCCGCGGAGCGCCCGACCGGTCGAACTGTCCTCGAGGTTGAGGGCGACCCAGGCCGCAAGAAGCAGCACGATCCCGGTGATCCAGTACCAGAGTTCGGGTCCCACGAGGCGCCGGCCGAAAAGCTCGAGGCGCGGGACCTGGATGCCGTCCGGCCCGCCCGTGATCGCCACCTCGCTCACGAGCACGAGGTGGACGAGGATACCGAGGCCGAGCGTGGCGACCGCGAGATAGTGGCCCTTCAGGCGCAGGATCGGCCTACCGACGAGAAGGGCCAGGAGCCCGGCTGCGAGCGTGCCGAGCGCCATCGAGGCGAGCGGGTCGAGGCCCAGATGCTTGGGACCGAGGGCGGTGGCGTAGGCGCCGATGCCCACGAAGCCCGCATGGCCCAGGCTCACCTGGCCGGCGAGGCCCATGAGCAGTGCCAGGCCGAGGGCCGCGGTGGCGCTGATCCAGACGAGGGCCGCGACCCGAAGATGGAAGGCCGACGGCAAGAGGATCGGAACGAGCAGCAGCACGAGCAGAAGAAAACTCAGGACGGCGACCTTGTTGCGGGCCCCGGGGCTCATCGGTTCACACGCGCTCGACCGCCCGCCGGCCGAAGAGGCCCCGTGGCAGGACGAAGAGGACGAGGAGGATGACGATGAAGGCGACACCGTCCTTGTAGGTCGAGGAGATCCGGCCCGCGGCGAAGGCCTCGAGCAGACCCAACAGCAGGCCGCCGGCGACGGCACCCACGGGATTGCCGATCCCGCCAAGCATCGCCGCGGCGAAGCCCTTGAGGGCGAGAAGGGTGCCGACCGCGTAGGAGGTCAGCGTGATCGGGGTCACGAGGATGCCGCCCACCGCGCCGATCGCCGCCGAGACGGCGAAAGCCAGGGCGAGGACGAGCCGGGTGTCGATGCCGACGAGCTCGGCCGCGAGGCGATTGGCGGCGGTCGCGCGCACGGCCTTGCCCAGAAGCGTGCGCTCCATGAAGAGCCAGAGGCCGAAGACGATGGCAGCCGCGCCGCCCAACACCCAGAGCGACTGCGGCAGGATGGCGGCACCCAGAACGCGCAAGGGCTCGTCGCCGGTGAAGGCGGGGAGCGCGTGGAACTGCTTGTCGAAGGCGATCTGGGCGAGGCCACGGATCAGGATCGAGGCGCCGATGGTGACGATGATGAGAGTGACGACCGTGGCACCTTTGGCCGGTTCGATCGCCAGGCGGTGTAGGAGCACGCCTGTCGCCACGGCGACCAGGACGGCGAGCAGGGCCGCGGCCGGAAGAGGCAGGCCGGCCTTCATGGCGAAGACCGTGACCATGCCACCGAGCATGACGAACTCGCCCTGGGCGAAGTTCACGACTTCGGAGGCTTGGAAGATCAGGGTGAAGCCGAGCGCCACGAGGGCGTAGACCGCGCCCGTGGTCAGACCCGCAAAGAAGAGCTGGACGAGCTCGGCCATGACCCGACGGGGCCGACGTGCGGCCGGCCCCTCCCCTAACGCCCCGATCAGTACAGGAGCTTCCAGGCGCCATCCCGGATCTCGAGCATCCGGAAGGCCGAGAGATCGAGGCCCATGTGATCGGTCGGGCTCATGTTGACGACCCCGCCCGTGCCCACGAAGCCCTTGGTCGCCTGCAGCGCGTCGCGGACCTTCACACCGTCCGTCGTACCGGCCTTCTGGATCGCCTGCACGAGCAGCATGAGACCGTCGTAGGCGTGGCCGCCGAAGGTGCTGACGGGCTGGTTCTGCGTGCTCTCGTAGGCAGCCTTGTAGTCGAGCACGACCTTCTTCTGCGGGTCGCTGTCGGGCAGCTGCTCGGGCACCAGCATCGCCGCGGCCGGCAGCCGTACCCCTTCGGCGGCGGGGCCGGCGAGGTCGATGAAGCTCTTCGAGGCCACGCCGTGGCTCTGGTAGAGCGGCAGATCGAGGCCGAGCTGTTTGACGTTGCGGGTGACGATCGCCGGACCCTGGCCGAAGTCGGCATTGACGATCGCCTGCGCGCCCGAGGCCTTGATCTTGTTGAGCTGCGGGGTGGTGTCGGTGTCACCGGGGGCGTAGCGCTCGTCGGCCACGATCTGGATCCCGCGCTCGGGCGCCACCTTGAGGCACTGGTTGCGCATCGAGGCGCCGAAGCCCGCGGTCGAGCTCACGAGCCCGACCTTCGAGAGCCCGCGCTTCTTGATGTCCTCGAAGATCTTCTCGCAGGCCATCTTGTCGGTGTGCGGGGTCTTGAAGGTGAAGGGCTTCACGGGCTCGACGATCTCGATGCCGCCCGCGAGGCTGATGAAGGGGATCTGCGCGTCTTCGAGGACCGGAATCGCCGCCATCGTGGTGGCCGTGGTGGTGCCGCCCACGACCGCCACGACCTTGTCGCTCTCGACCAGACGTGTGGCGAAGGTCCGGGCGTTGTTGGCGTCGCCGCCGTCGTCGTAGACCACGAGCTCGAGCTTGCGTCCGAGCACCCCGCCGGCGGCGTTGATCTTGCCGACATAGAGCTCGAGCGTCCGCTTCTCCGGATCACCCAGGAAGGAAGCGGGCCCGGTCACCGAGAGGAAGGAGCCGATCTTGATCGGCTCCGCTGCATCCGTGGCACTGGCAGCGGCGACGAGCGCCGCGCTCGCCACGCCCACGAGAATAAGACGACGGTTCATGCCTGCTCTCCCCGATCGCACGTCCGGTGGATCACCCGCCCGCGAGCCGGCGGATACCGCAGAGGCGGAACCGGCCGGCCACGAAGGCCGGGTCGACGAAGGTGGCGTTCCCGGCCGGATTGAGGCCGGTCACGTGGAAATCGCTGAAGGCCGCCGCCTGGTTGACGTAGATCGGTCCTTCGAGATTGACCGACAGAGGCGCACCGGCCTCGGCGAAGGCATCGGCCGCGCGGGCGACGAGGCCTTCCTCGGTCGCCCAGAGGGCGGCCGTGATCGCACCCTTGCTGCGAGCGGTACGCACGGCACGCTCGAGCGCATCCTCGGCGTCGCGGCAGCGGATCAGGAAGGCGATCGGCCCGAACCATTCCGAGCAATAGGCGGGCTCCTGTTCGGCCTCGAGAGCCACCAGGAGCGGTGTGGCGGTGCGGGCCGGGCCGCTGTCCGCGAGCGGCGCGCTGTCGCGCAGGATCCGGCCGAGCCCGCGGGCGCGTGCGATCCGCTCGAGCGTGGCCGGGTTCTGGATCGTACCGAGCACGGCCGAAGCCCGGGCCGGGTCGGCCAAGAGCTCGTCGATGGCGGCCACGAGCGCGGCTACGACCCGATCGAAGCCGATCGTGCCGGTGGGCGTGGCGATACCGGCCGCCGGAACGAAGATGTTCTGTGGGGCCGTGCACATCTGCCCGGAATAGAGCGAAAGCGAGAAGGCGAGGTTTGCGCAGGCCGCCCCGAGGTCGCGCACGCCCTGGATCACAACCGGGTTGGTGCCGGCCTCCTCGGTGAAGAGGAGCTTGTCGCGCACATTGTCCCGGAGCCAGCGACCGAAGGCCGGGGAGCCCGTGAAATCGACGATGCCCACGGCCGGGTGCGACGCCAGTTCTTTGGAGATCGGTGCGGCTGCCGTGTCGACCGCGAGCTGAACGATGTCCGGATCGAACCCTTCTTCCCGCAGCACGGCCCTCGCGGTGCGGACGGTGAGCGCCAAGGGCAGGACCGCCATCGGATGCGGTTTCACGATCACGGCATTGCCGGTGACGAGCGAGGCGAAGAGGCCCGGATAGCCGTTCCAGGTCGGGAAGGTCGCGCAGCCGATCACGAGCCCGATCCCGCGCGGCACGAGCCGCCATTCCTTGTCGAGCCGGATCGGCGGCGCCTTGCCCTGCGGCTTCTCCCAGAGCGCCCGGGTCGGGAAGCGGGTCTGCGCCTCGAAGGCGAGCGCCACCGCCTCGAGGCCGCGGTCCTGGGCGTGCGGGCCACCGGCCTGGAAGGCCATGACGAAGCTCTGGCCGGTCGTGTGCTGGACGGCGTCGGCGATCAGGAACGAATCGCGGTTGAGGCGGGCCAGAATCTCGAGCGCGATCCCGACCCGGGTCTCGACCGGAGCCTTCGCCCAGGCCGGCCGCGCCCGCTCGGCCGCCGCCACGAGCCCGTCGACCTCGGCCCGCGGGTAGCGGATGCCGAGCGGTCGCCCGGTCCAGGGCGAGATCTCCTCGCCTACGAGCTCGCCCGCACTCGGCTGGTCGAGCGGGAAGGTACCACCGCAGAGAGCGGCGAAGGCGGCCTCGGCGGCGGCCCTGGCGGTCTCGCCGTAGATCTTGCCGGACGGCAGCTCGGGATAGGGGCTCCAATAGCCCCGGCTTCTCGAGGCGGCGAGCGCCGCTTCGAGCGTGCTCCGGTGCCGGGCGAAGAGTTCCGCCATCCCGCCTCCCCTCGTCCCCTTGTCGAGGTGCTTCGCGTTCGATATCTGAACGCTCGGTCAGCGAATGGCAAGAGGGGTGCGTCGAGCTTTCCGCATGGCTCGCGCCACCCGGGGAGGCGGCCATGGAGGTTCCCGTTCGGGTCGAGCCGCGCGAGGGCTTCTGGCGGATCGTCCTCGACCGCCAGGATCGGCTCAACGCCTTCGACCGGACGATGCACGCCGCGCTTTCTGCCGCGCTCGAGCGGGCCGCGGCGGATCGCGGCTGCCGCGCGGTGCTCCTGACCGGCGCCGGGCGCGGCTTCTGCGCGGGCCAGGACCTCGCGGCGGCCGAAGAGGAGAGCCATCTCGGCCGGCTCTTGGCCGAGACCTGGAACCCGCTGGTCCGCGGGCTGCGCGAGCTGCCGGTCCCGACCGTGGCGGTGGTCAACGGAATCGCCGCCGGTGCGGGTGTGGCACTCGCCCTCGCCTGCGACCTCGTGTTGGCCGCCCGGAGCGCCCGCTTCTTCATGGCGTTCGCCAAGCTCGCGCTGGTGCCCGACAGTGGCGCTTCCTGGCATCTGCCCCGCCTCGTCGGACCCGCCCGCGCACGGGCGCTCGCGCTGTTGGGCGATCCCTTGTCGGCCGAAGAAGCCGAGCGGTTCGGCTTGATCTGGCGCGCAGTCGAGGACGAGAAGCTCGAGGGCGAGGCCGAGGCGGTGGCGAGGCGGCTCGCCCGAGGGCCGACCGCGGCTCTGGTCGCCACCCGCCGGCTCCTGGACGCGGCGCTCGCTCGCGATTTCGCGACCCAGCTCGAGGAGGAGGCGCGGATGCAGGGCGAGCTCGGCCGCGCCCCGGACTATGCGGAAGGGGTGCGCGCTTTTCTCGAGAAGCGCACGCCGCGCTTCGGGGCTCGCCCGTGAACGCGCCCGCCCGTCCGCCGGTCGAGGCGGTGGCACAAGCGATGTGGGCCGAGGACCGGGCGAGCCGCGGCCTCGGCATGGAGCTCCTGGAAGTGGGCGAAGGCCGGGCAAAGCTCGCCATGCGGATCGGCGAGGCCATGGTGAACGGCCACGGCATCGCCCATGGCGGGTTCATCTTCACCCTGGCCGACAGCGCCTTCGCCTTCGCCTGTAACTGGACGGGCGAGGTCACCGTGGCCGCGCACTGCCAGATCACCTATCTGCGCCCGGCGCGGCTCGGCCAGCGGCTCGTGGCGGAGGCGGTCGAGACCTTCCGCGAGGGCCGCAACGGCATCACCGATGTCAGGGTGCGGACGGAGGAGGGCGAGACGATCGCCATGTTCCGCGGCCATTCGCGCACGATCGGCGGCAGTATCCTGCCGCAAGCGAAGGAGGAACGGTCGTGAGCAGGACGAAGCGGCTCGGGCCGGCCCCCGATGCGGCCCTTCTCGATCCCATGGAGCGGGCGAGCCTCGACGAGCTCCGCAATTGGCAGCGCGAGCGGCTCCAGGCGACGTTGCGGCGGGTGTGGGACAACGTCCCCTATTACCGCGAGAAGTTCGAGGCCCACGGGGTCCATCCCGACGATCTGCGCACGCTCGACGACCTGCGCAAATTCCCGTTCACGACCAAGCAGGACCTAAGGGCCACCTATCCCTTCGGGCTCTTCGCCGTCCCGCGCGAACAGGTCGTGCGGGTCCACGCCTCGTCGGGCACGACCGGCAAGCCCACGGTGGTGGGTTACACGAGGAACGACATCGAGACCTGGGCCGAGGTGGTGGCACGCTCGATCCGCGCCTCGGGCGGCAGACCCGGCATGATCGTCCACGTCGCCTACGGCTACGGCCTCTTCACCGGTGGGCTCGGTGCCCATTACGGCGCCGAGCGGCTGGGGTGCACGGTGATCCCGGTCTCGGGCGGGATGACCGAGCGGCAGGTCCTCTTGATCGAGGACCTGAAGCCCGACGTCATCATGGTGACGCCCTCCTACATGCTCGCGATCCTCGACGAGTTCCACCGGCAGGGGAAGGATCCGCGCGCGAGCTCGTTGCGTATCGGCATTTTCGGGGCGGAGCCCTGGACCGATGCGATGCGCGGCGAGATCGAGGACAGTTTCGACATGCACGCGGTCGACATCTACGGGCTCTCCGAGGTGATCGGGCCCGGGGTCGCCAACGAGTGCGTCGAGACCAAGGACGGACTGCACGTCTGGGAGGACCATTTCTACCCCGAGATCATCGATCCCGTGACCGGGGAGGTGCTGCCCGAGGGCTCCTTCGGCGAGCTCGTCTTCACGAGTCTCACCAAAGAGGCGATGCCGGTGATCCGCTACCGCACCCGCGACCTCACCCGGCTCCTTCCCGGCACCGCGCGGCCCTCGATGCGGCGGATCCAGAAGATCACCGGCCGCAGCGACGACATGCTGATCATCCGCGGGGTCAATCTCTTCCCCTCGCAGATCGAGGAGCAGATCCTCGCCACCGACGGGCTCGCCCCGCACTACGAGCTCAAGGTCACCCGCGAGGGGCGGCTCGACCAACTCACCGTGCGGGTCGAAGCGGCCCCCAAGGCGGCAGCGCACGAGGCCCGGATGATCCTGGCCGAACGGCTCGCCCATCACATCAAGAGCGTGATCGGCGTGACCTGCACGGTCGAGGTGGTCGATCCCGGGGCGATCGAGCGGTCGATCGGCAAGGCCAAACGGATCGTCGATCTGCGCCCCAGGGACTGAGCCGCGTGGGACGACCCCGTTCGGCCGATTACGAAGCCAAGCGCAGGCGTATCCTCGAGGTCGCGGCGCCGCTGTTCGCCCGCCACGGCTACGATCGGACCTCGCTCGCCATGATCGGGGCCGCAGCCGGTGTCGCCAAGTCGCTCGTCTATCACTATTATCGCGACAAGGACGCGGTCCTGGCCGATCTTCTGCGCCGCCACCTCGAGGAGCTCCTGGCCGCGGTCGAGGCGGCGGCCGCGCCGGACGCTCGACCGGCGGCGCGGCGTCTGGCCGACATGGCGGTGGCGCTGCTCGAGCATTATCGGAACGCCGATGCCGAGCACGAGGTCCAGATCGCGCATCTGAAGCTCCTGCCCGAGCCCGTGCGCGAGGAGCTGTACGCCCTCGAGCGGCGGCTCGTGCGGCTCTTCACGGATGCGCTGGTGGCGGCCGTGCCCGGCCTCGCGGGCGACCGGCGACACCTCAAGCCACTCGTGATGAGCCTCTTCGGGATGCTCAACTGGGCCTTCCTCTGGTTCCGCGAGGACGGACCCATGGACCGCCGCTCTTACGCCGAGCTCGCCACCCGGCTCGTCC